>NZ_JBHYTK010000077.1:2742-35409 GCF_042749255.1 Streptomyces sp. NPDC059524
GCCGACGGCCGAGCCGCCCGGGCCGCCCGGGTTGACCAGGAGGGAGCCGAGGCGCGGGGGGGGGGCGCGGGGGGTGGGTGTGGGGGGGGATTTGGGGGGCCCCGCGGGGGGCCCCGGGCCCACGGCGCGGGGCCGGGTGTCCCTAACACCCCGGGCCCCGTCGGCGAGCACGGAGTGTGATGCCCCGCGGGGCGTCGGTTCAGGAGTACGTGTAGAAGCCCGAGCCCGTCTTGCGGCCGAGCCGGCCCGCGTCGACCATCCGCTGCAGCAGCGGGGGAGCGGCGTACAGCGGCTCCTTGTACTCGGCGTACATCGAGTCGGCGATCGAGACGATCGTGTCGAGGCCGATCAGGTCCGAGAGCTTGAGCGGGCCCATCGGGTGGGCGCAGCCCATCTCCATGCCGTTGTCGATGTCCTCGCGGCTGGCGATACCGGACTCGAACATCCGGATCGAGGAGAGGAGGTACGGCACGAGCAGCGCGTTCACGACGAAGCCCGAGCGGTCCTGGGCGCGGATCGCGTGCTTGCCGAGGATCTTCTCCACCATGGCCTGGGCGCGGCTGATCGTGCCCTCGGACGTGGTCAGCGCCGGAATCAGCTCGACGAGCTTCTGCACCGGGGCCGGGTTGAAGAAGTGGATGCCGATGACCTGGTCCGGGCGGGACGTCGCGACGGCCAGCTTCACCAGCGGGATCGAGGAGGTGTTCGACGCGAGGATCGCGTCGGGGCGGGTCACGACCTGGTCGAGGACCTGGAAGATCTCCGTCTTGACCTGCTCGTTCTCCACGACGGCCTCGATGACGAGGTCGCGGTCGGCGAACTCGCCGAGGTCCGTGGTGAACGTGAGGCGGGCCTGCGTCTCCGCGAGCTCCTCGTCGGTGATCTTGCCGCGCGCGGCCGCCTTCGACAGCGAGTTCAGCAGCCGGGTCCGACCGATCTCCAGAGCCTCGCCGGTGGTCTCGGCCACCATCACGTCCAGACCGGAGCGGGCGCAGACCTCTGCGATCCCCGCGCCCATCTGGCCACAGCCCACCACTCCGACGCGTTGGATGTCAGTCAAGGGGTCCGTCACCTCGTGCCTTTCGCTGATCTTCCGGGGTCGCCGGGGATCGGGGGTCTACCGGTCGGTGCTGCACGTTACCCCGTCGTAGGGGCGGGAGTGGAGCCCGGGTTGACGCCGGATCGCCCCGGCCACACGGTGGCACAACGGAACCGGCGCATCCATGGGACGTATCTCACGTCCCCGGAGGCGCCGGTGCGAGAGGTGCGGGTGGAGTGGGGTGGGGTGTGGGGTCGGACGGGGCCTAGGCCGTGGCGGTGGCGTGCCGGACCTCGCAGTCGGGGCCCGGCGACACGATGGCCTCGTGGCCGTCCTCGAAGCGGACACGGAACGGCGGGCCGCCGTCGCCGCCGAGGACCTCGATGATCTCGGCGACCTTGTCGTGCTGGCCGACGACCCGGCCGTGGACCAGCAGCCGGTCGCCTTCGCTTGCCTGCATCACGGGACCTCCTCGCCATACACGTCGGTACGCCCAGTTTAGGCGTCTCGTCCCTTTCGGGACCCCCGTCGGCCGGACCTCTGTGTCACCGCGATGCACACCAGGACCACGACCGCCGTGACCGGCGCCGCCACCGGAAGGTCCTCGCCGAGCAGCGTCACCGACCACACCAGCGTGAGCAGCGGCTGCGCCAGCTGCAGCTGGCTGGCGCGGGGGACGCCGATCAGCGCCATGCCCCGGTACCAGACGACCATCCCGAGGAAGAGCGAGCCGACCGACACCCACAGCAGGCCCGCCACGCTGTGCGCCGTCAGCCGCACCGGCTCGTGCGGCAGGGCGAGCGCCGCGCCCGCCACGGCGAGCGGCAGCGACAGGACGACGGCCCAGCCGATCACCTGCCAGCCGGGCATAACGGACGCGAGCCGCCCGCCCTCCGCGTAACCGGCCGCGCAGACCAGGAGGGCCGCGAACAGGTACAGGTCGGCGCGGCCGAGCGAGCCCCCGCTCTGCTGGACCGTGAACACGAGGACCGCCGCGGCGCCCGCGCAGGCCGCGACCCAGAACGCGCGGGGCGGCCGGGCGCCCGTCCGCAGCACGGACACCGCGGCCGTCGTGAGCGGCAGCAGGCCGACCACGACGGCGGAGTGCGCGGTCGTCGCCGTTTCCAGGGCCAGCGTCGTCAGCATCGGGAAGCCGAGCACGCAGCCGCCCGCGACCACGGCGAGCCCCGCCCAGTCGCGCCGGCGCGGCACCGGTGTCCGCAGCGCCAGCAGACAGCCGCCGGCGATCACTGCCGCGAGCACCACCCGCAGGCTCACCAGCGACCAGGGCCCGAACCCCTCCAGGCCCCAGGCCGTACCGGGGAAGGTCAGCGAGAACGTCGCGACCCCGGCGGCCGCGAGCAGCAGGCCGCGGCCGGAACCGCCCTGGGCCTCTGCCGAGGTGCCCCGGGGCCTGCCCGCCGACGTGTCCGCCGAGCCGGCCGCCGGGGTGTCGACTGCTACTCCGCTCGGTGCGATAGCGCTATTCTCTGCTCTCATGCACGAGCGTAGCAGTGGGGATGAACTGGCGAAACAGCTGAGGGCGGAGCTGAAGCGCTACTCCGCGGGTGAGAAGCTGCCGTCGAGCCGGGTCCTCGTCGACCGCTTCCGCGTCAGCCCCGTGACCGTCTCCCGGGCCCTCGCCCAGCTCGCCGCCGAGGGCCTCGTCGTGACCCGCCCGGGCGCCGGCGCGTTCAAGGCCGCACCCCGCGCCACCGCACCCGTGGGCGACACCTCCTGGCAGGAGGTCGCGCTGAGCGCCGAGACCGCGGGCGAGCCCGTACCGCGCGCGGTCGACGCGTCCGGCGTCCTAGTCACGCTCGCCGCCTCGCCGCCCGGCGTCATCGAGTTCAACGGCGGCTATCTGCACCAGGCCCTCCAGCCGACCGCCGCCATGGCCGCGGCCCTCGCCCGGGCCGGCCGCCGCCCGGGCGCGTGGAACCGGCCGCCCGTCGACGGACTCCCCGAACTGCGCGACTGGTTCGCCCGCGGCGTCGGCGGAGGCGTCACCGCCGCCGAGGTCCTCGTCACCAACGGCGGCCAGTCCGCGCTCGCCACCGCGCTGCGCGCCCTCGCCCCGCCCGGCGCCCCCGTCCTCGTCGAGTCGCCCACCTACCCCGGCATGCTCGCCATCGCCCGTGCCGCCGGGCTGCGCCCCGTACCCGTCCCCGTCGACCGCGACGGCGTCCGCCCCGAACTGCTCGAACAGGCCTTCAAGGCGACCGGCGCCCGCCTCTTCGTCTGCCAGCCCCTGTTCCAGAACCCCACCGGCGCCGTCCTCGCCCCCGAGCGCCGCCCCGAGGTGCTGCGCATCGCCCGCGCCGCCGGGGCCTTCGTCGTCGAGGACGACTTCGTGCGCCGGCTCGTCCACGCCGACGCCGGACCGCTGCCCAGGCCGCTGGCCTCCGAGGACCCCGACGGCGTCGTCGTCCACGTCTGCTCCCTGACCAAGGCCACCTCGCCGAGCCTGCGCATCGGCTGCCTCGCCGCCCGCGGCCCCGTCCTGGAGCGGCTGCGCGCCATCCAGGTCGTCGACCAGCTCTTCGTGCCGGGCCCGCTGCAGGAGGCCACCCTCGAACTCGTCGGCTCCCCGGCCTGGCCACGCCATCTGCGCACCGTCGCCGCCGAGCTGAAGCACCGGCGGGACCTCCTCGCCGCCGGGATCGCCGAGCGGCTGCCCCGGCTGTCCGTCGACCACATCCCCTCCGGCGGCTACCACCTGTGGGCCCGGCTCCCGGACGGCACCGACGAGCAGCGCCTCGTCGCGAGCGCCCTGCGGGCCGGCGTCGCCGTACCGCCGGGCCGCCCCTACTTCGCGGCCGAGCCGCCGGCCCCGTACCTGCGGCTCAGCTTCGTGGCCGTCGCCGGGGCCGCCGAGATCACCGAGGGCGTACGACGCCTCGCCACGGCCTGGGACGAACCCTGACGGACACGGCCCTTGACCTCTCTTACCGGCGAGTACACGATCGGGCCCATGCAGCTCAGCGTCACGCTCCTCGCCGCCGCGCGCAGCTCCTCCCTGCTCGCCGAGCGCTTCGACGACGACCGCCCGCTCGACGAGGCCGGCTGGTACGAGGTGCAGCGCGTGGGACCGGTGCTGGGAGCGCTCGCCGCGGCCGAGCTGCGCTACTGCTCACCGACCCCGCGCAGCCGGGCCACCGGCGACGCCCTCGGACTCGCCCCGCTCGTCCAGCCCGCCCTGCGCGACTGCGACATGGGGCGCTGGCGCGGCCGCACCCTGGGCGAGGTCACGGCCGTCGAACCGGCCGCCGTCGACCACTGGCTGCGCGACCCCCGCTCGGCCCCGCACGGCGGCGAACCGCTGCTCGCCTTCATCTCCCGGGTCGGCACCTGGCTGGACACCCGGCCCGCCGACGACGGCACCCGGATGGTCGCGATCGCCGAGCCGTCCGTGGTCCGCGCCGCGCTCGTCTACGCCCTGAAGGCGCCCCCGTCGACGTACTGGAACATCGACGTACGGCCGCTGTCGACGGCCACCGTCAGCGGGCAGCCGGGGCGCTGGAGTCTGCGGCTCGGCGGTAGTACGTCTTGATGACCAGGTTCTTCGCCGGGCCCCGGACGTTCCACTCCGACCACCACCGGTCCCGGCCGGTCACCGTGAACGTGCCCCGGTAGAGGTCCGCCGCGCACGGATGGTCCGCGACATGGCTGCCCGTGCGCAGGTCGAGGCCGTGGAAGAAGCGGCCGTCCGCGAAGTGCACCACGGCCGTGCCGGGCTCGTCACCGGGCCGGAAGAAGAGCGTGCGCTCGGCGGGCCGCTCGACCCCGCGCCAGGTGAACGCGCCGGACTCGACGTGCCGCAGCCCGCCCTCGCCGTCCGCCGCCGGAACGAAGTCCGTCGTACCGGCGAACCGCCCCGTGACCTGCGCCGACAGATCCCGCACGGTCCGCTCGACGTCCCACTTCCCGGCCAGAAACGCGAGCGCGTCGGCCACCGGCCAGTTCTCGATCACGACCCTCGCCTCTTCCGCCGAAGCCCTGTCTTCCGGATCCGCCGCAGTCTAGAACCCGGTCCGGCCGTCCCCGGCCTCAGCCCCGCGCCGCCGCCCACCGCTCATCCGCTGCCGTCAGGACGTGCCGCCGGTCAGTCCCTCGACTGTGCCGAGTTGCTTCCAGGAGCCCTTCACCCGCCGGTCGACCCACACGGGGCGGTCCTGGGCGCGGTGGTCCTTGAACGCGTAGTGCCCGAGCAGCCCGTCCACCTCCACGTCGTCGAGGCCCGTGCGCAGTTCGGCCCGCACCATGGCGAGCTGTCCGACGGCGGGCCGCTCCGCGCCCAGCGCCCGGTCGACGGCCGCCGCGACGGCCAGCGTCGTGTCGTACAGCTCCGCCGTTCCCCGGTGCTTCAGCAGCGCGCGCACCTCGGCGGGCGCCGAGCACAGCTTCGGGAAGTCCACGCAGTCGGGCTTCTGCCGCTCGTCGTTGAACGCGCGGAAACGCAGGCTGCCGTCGGGGAGCTGTGCGTCGTGCCGGTCGAACATGGCACGGTCCTGCGGGGTGTCGCAGGCGTTCGCGTACACGTCGCGCACCGCGAGCGGGGTCTCGCGCTCGGCCAGCTTCTCGATCCGGTCCTCGTCGTCGTGCGAGGGCAGATCGCTGACCACGACCATCTGCGAGCGCTTGCGGTCCAGGTCAGTCAGGAACTTCGCGGTGTCCGGGGTGCTCGTACCCCGCCCGTCGACGGTGTCGTCGGCCGTGAGGCCGGACGCCCGCAGGCCGAGACCGAACGACTCCTCGCCCGCGTACGACGCCGTCCAGTTCAGCTCGGATATGTCCATCACCCGCTCCATGCCGAAGGCACCGCGCAGATAACGCCCCGCCTGCCGCCCGGCCGCCGTCTCGGGCGCGGTGACGCCGTACTCGCCGTCCTCCGCCGCCCACCTCGACCGGCACACGTTGACGACGGGCATGCCCGCCTCGAGGTCGTCGAGGTCCGCGATGTCACCGATCAGGGCGAGTGCCGACGGGTGCCGGTCGGTGAAGGTCGCCGCCGTCTCCTGGTCGTCCCGTACGGTGACGACCTCCAGCGGCACCTTGTGCTTCGAGCGCCGGCGCGCCTCGTCGAGGGCCGCCCGCACGGTCCGCTCGCGCGCCTTCGCCGTGGCACCCGCCGCGTCGTCGTTCAGGGCGAGTCCGATCGTGTACGTCCCCGGAGGCGCGGTCGACGTGGCGACCGGGGGAGGGCCGTCGGGCCCGGTCTCGACGACACCGTCCTCCCCGTCCGAGGCGGCGGAGAGGCCGATCGCGGTGGGCACCCCGAGGACGAGCAGCGCGGCGGCCACGCCGAGGAGGGGACCGCGGCGGGAGCGGCGGGGCGCCGGGGGAGCGGGCGTCCAGGCGCTCACCGGCGTCTTCACGGGCTCGGGGGCGGCTGCTGGTGCGGGTACCGGGACCTTCGGAGCCGGAACGGCATCCTCCGGCTCCTTTCTCACCGCAGGCGCGGGCGCGGGCGCAGGGGCAGGCGCGGGCGTCGGCTCGGCCTTTTCCAGCGGCGCCGGTTCAGGCACCGGCTTCGTACCCGGCCGCGCCGCGAGCACCCGCTCCAGCGCCTCCCGCGCGTCGGCGGGCCGCTCCCCGGGCTCCTTCGCCATCAGATCGAGCACCAACCGGTCGACCACGGGCGTCAGTTCGGCCCGCGCCCGGCTGGGCCGCAGCGGCACGTCGTTGAGATGGTTGAACATCACGCCCGCCGCGTCGCCCACGAACGGCGGCCGCCCGACGAGCAGTTCGTACAGCACGCACCCCACGGCGTACAGGTCCGCGCTCGCGTCCCCGGCCCCGTCCCGGAACCGCTCCGGCGCCATGTACTGCACGCTCCCGAACGGCAGCTGCCCCGTGTGCGTCAGCCGGGGATCGGCGGCGCGGTAGGCCACGTAGCGCGCGATCCCGAAGTCCACGATGCGGGCCCGCGAGACCCCGGACTCCTCGGAGACCATGATGTTGGCCGGCTTGATGTCCCGGTGCACGACGCCCGCGCGGTGCGCCACGTCCAGGCCCCGGCACACGTCCGCCGTCCACTCCAGCGCGTCCGCGACCGGCACCCGCACCTCGTCGCGCAGGATCTCCTGCAACGTCCGCCCGGCGACCAGCGCCATCACCAGGTACGGGCGCGTCCCGTCGACCCCGTGATCGTGCACCGCCACGACGTACGGACTGTCCAGCGCGGCCGCGACCAGCGCCTCGCGCCGGAACCTGGCCAGCGCCTCGGCCTCCTCCGCGCTCCCGTCGCCGCCGCCCTTGAGGACCTTGACCGCGACCTCCCGGTCCAACTGCAGGTCCCGGGCCCGCCAGACCTCGCCCATCCCGCCCGCGCCGATGACCTCCACGAGCTCGTACCGCCCGCTGAGCCGATGCCCCCGCACCCCGTCCCCCTTCACCGACCGCTTCTCGGTCCCGGCCACCGAGCCTAGAGGTACCCTGCCGGATCGCCGAGTTCCGGAGGGGCGCATGAGGGGGACGCGAGACAGGACCGTACGCGGGCCGTGGAGGACGGGGAGGACGGTGGCCGCGCTGGCCGCCGCGCTCGGACTGCTCACGGCGTGCGACGGCGGCACGGCCGCGCCCCGGCGGTCGCCGGGCGCCGAACGGGCCTCGGTCACCTGGGAGTTCGCGCACGTCGCGCCCTTCCGGGGCCGGTACGCCGACCTCGCCGTGCTCGCGGAGGACGACATCTGGGCTGTGGGCGTCGAGCACAACAGCACGTCAGGCGGCCAGTTGTGGCACTACGACGGGAAGAAGTGGTCCCGGCAGAAGCTGCCCGAGGCCCTCGGCGCCTCGGAGAACCCGCCCGCGCTCGAAGAGGTCGGCGACGGGGTCGTCTGGCTGCGCCCCAACGCGTACGCGCCCGCCTACGGACTCGTCCAGGAACCGCCCACCGGGCCGAACCACTGGGCCCGCTGGGACGGCACCCGCTGGTCCTCCGTACCCGCCCCGCCGCCCGGCGCCATCGCCGACTTCGAGGCCGCCGGGCCCGACGACATCTGGGTCCTCGACGGCACTCGCGTCGCCCGGCACTGGGACGGCGGCCGCTGGACGTCGACCCGGCTCCCGCTGGACACGACGGACCTCGCGGTCGCCGGGCCAGGCGACGCCTGGGCGGTCGGCTCGCGCGGCAGCGGTCCCGGCACCGAGGCGCACGGGGACGGCACGTACAGCCAGCCCGCGTCGGCGCACTGGGACGGCACCGCCTGGAAGCCGGTCGAGACCCCGCAGGCCCGCTTCGCCGAACCGCTCCCGCCCGAGGCCGGCGCCTCCCTGGACGGCGTCGTCGCGCTCGGCGGCGGCGAGATCCGCGCCCACGGCGTGAACACCTTCAACCACGGAGAGGTCGAGAACGAGCCCGGCGACCAGTACCTCCGGCTGCGCTGGACCGGCACGGCCTGGAGCGCCGTGCCGCCCGCGCCCGGCGGCTGCGCCCTGCGCGTCCCCGTCGGGCGGGACGACGAGGGAGGGCTGCTGCTCGACGGCAACTGGTACCTGACCCGCGGCGGCCGCTGCCTCAAGATCACCCGCGACCGGCTGCCCCTGTCCAGCGGCGCCCGCAGGACCTCCCACCAGTCCCTGTGGCTGCTGGAGGTCCACCGGGCGCCCGGCACCGACACCTGGTACGGAGCGGGCCACGTCCAGGTCAACCAGTCCGGCGACCCCTTCGGTGCCCCGGTCGTGGTCCGCCTGAAACGCCGGGGCCTGCCCGGCTGAGACGCCGACGGGCCGGGCCGGGGCGCGGACGGCCGTCGCCGCGCGGACCCGGGCCCGCGCGCCTACCGTGCGAGAGGAGGGGAAGCGAGGGGCGCCGGGGATCGCCGGTTGATCGATTGCATAAACGTGCAGTGCGGCGTATAGTCATGCCATCCAAGAGGAGGGTTCCATGGCGGTACGCGCAGCGGTGGCGGGAGCGAGTGGATACGCGGGCGGCGAAGTCCTGCGTCTGCTGCTCGCCCACCCCGAGGTAGAGATCGGCGCCCTGACGGCGAACACGAACGCGGGGCAGCGACTGGGTGCCCTCCAGCCCCATCTCCAGCCGCTGGCCGACCGCGTGCTGCAGGCGACCACCCCCGAGGTGCTCGCCGGGCACGACGTCGTCTTCCTGGCGCTCCCGCACGGCCAGTCCGCCGCCGTCGCCGAGCAGCTCGGCCCGGACGTGCTGGTGGTCGACATGGGCGCCGACTTCCGGCTCAAGGACGCCGCGGACTGGGAGAGGTTCTACGGCTCCCCGCACGCCGGCACCTGGCCCTACGGCCTTCCCGAACTGCCGGGCGGCCGCGCCGCGCTGGAGGGGTCCAAGCGCATCGCGGTGCCCGGTTGCTACCCGACCGCCGTCTCCCTCGCGCTCGCCCCGGCGTACGCGGCGGGCCTGGTCGAGCCCGAGGCCGTGGTCGTCGCGGCGTCCGGCACCTCCGGCGCCGGCAAGGCCCTCAAGCCCCACCTCCTCGGCAGCGAGGTCATGGGGAACATGACGCCGTACGGCGTCGGCGGCGGCCACCGGCACACCCCCGAGATGATCCAGAACCTGAGCGCGGCCGCGGGCGAGCGGGTCTCCGTCTCGTTCACGCCGACGCTCGCGCCGATGCCCCGCGGCATCCTCGCCACGTGCAGCGCCAAGGCCAAGGACGGCGTCACCGGCGACACCGTGCGCGCCGCCTACGAGAAGGCGTACGGGGACGAGCCGTTCGTCCGGCTGCTCCCCGAGGGTCAGTGGCCCGCCACGGCCGCCGTGTACGGGTCGAACGCGGTGCAGATCCAGGTCGCGTACGACGAGGCCGCCGGCCGCGTCATCGTCATCAGCGCGATCGACAACCTGACCAAGGGCACCGCAGGCGGTGCCGTCCAGTCCATGAACATCGCCCTGGGTCTCGACGAGACCACCGGGCTCTCGACGATCGGAGTCGCGCCGTGAGTGTGACGGCAGCCAAGGGATTCCAGGCCGCGGGCATCGCCGCCGGAATCAAGGAGAGCGGGAACCCGGACCTGGCCCTCGTGGTCAACCGCGGCCCCCGTCTCGCGGCCGCGGGCGTCTTCACCTCCAACCGCGTCAAGGCCGCCCCGGTCCTGTGGTCCGAGCAGGTCCTCAAGGGCGGACTCGTGTCCGCCGTCGTCCTCAACTCCGGTGGCGCCAACGCGTGCACGGGCCCCAAGGGCTTCCAGGACACGCACGCCACCGCCGAGAAGGCCGCCGAGGTCCTCGGGCTGAACGCGGGAGAGGTCGCCGTGGCCTCCACCGGCCTCATCGGCGTCCTGCTCCCCATGGACAAGCTGCTGCCCGGCGTCGAGACCGCCGCCGCCCAGCTGTCCGAGCACGGCGGCGAGAAGGCCGCCATCGCCATCAAGACCACCGACACCGTGCACAAGACCGCGGTGTACCAGGGCGACGGCTGGACCGTCGGCGGCATGGCCAAGGGCGCGGGCATGCTCGCCCCCGGCCTCGCCACCATGCTCGTCGTCCTCACCACCGACGCCGACCTCGACAGCGAGGTCCTCGGCAGGGCGCTGCGCGACGCCACCCGCGTCACCTTCGACCGCGTCGACTCCGACGGCTGCATGTCGACGAACGACACCGTGCTGCTCCTCGCCTCCGGCGCCGCCGAAGTCACCCCGGAGTACGCCGAGTTCGCCGAGGCCGTCCGCACCGTGTGCGACGACCTGGGCCGGCAGCTCATCGGTGACGCCGAGGGCGCCAGCAAGGACATCAAGATCGAGGTGATCAACGCGGCGAGCGAGGACGACGCCGTCGAGGTCGGCCGCTCCATCGCGCGCAACAACCTCCTCAAGTGCGCCATCCACGGCGAGGACCCCAACTGGGGCCGTGTCCTGTCCGCGATCGGCACCACGTCCGCCGCCTTCGAGCCCGACCGCCTCAACGTCGCGATCAACGGCGTGTGGGTCTGCAAGAACGGCGGCGTGGGCGAGGACCGCGACCAGGTCGACATGCGGTTCCGCGAGGTCGTCGTCACCGCGGACCTCGCCGCCGGCACCGAGACGGCGACGATCTGGACGAACGACCTGACCGCCGACTACGTCCACGAGAACAGCGCGTACTCGTCATGACCGAGACCCCGAAGCCCGCCGAGGGCCGGAAGCAGCAGGCGACCGCCCGCAAGCACACCGCGCTGCCCAAGGCGCAGACCCTCATCGAGGCGCTGCCCTGGCTGACCCGCCACCACGGCAAGACCGTCGTCATCAAGTTCGGCGGCAACGCCATGATCGACGAGGAGCTCAAGGCCGCCTTCGCACAGGACGTCGTCTTCCTGCACCACGCGGGCCTCAAGCCCGTCGTCGTGCACGGCGGCGGCCCGCAGATCAGCAAGGCCCTCGACCGGCACGGCATCGTCAGCGAGTTCAAGGCCGGCCTGCGCGTCACCACCGAGGACGCCATGGACGTCGTACGGATGGTGCTCGCCGGGCAGGTCCAGCGCGAGCTCGTCGGTCTGCTCAACCAGCACGGGCCGCTCGCCGTCGGCCTCACCGGCGAGGACGCGCACACCATCACCGCCACCAAGCACCAGCCCCGCATCGAGGGCGAGCTCGTCGACATCGGCCGCGTCGGCGAGATCACCGAGATCGACACCGGCGCCATCGAGGCCCTGCTCGCCGACGGCCGGATCCCGGTCGTCTCCTCGATCGCCCGCTCCCAGGACGACCACCATGTCTACAACGTCAATGCTGATACGGCGGCTGCGGCACTCGCTGCTGCGCTGGACGCCGAGACGCTGATGGTCCTGACCGACGTCGAGGGCCTCTACGAGGACTGGCCGAACTCGGACGAGGTCATCAGCCGGCTCACCGCGAGCGAGCTGGAGAAGCTGCTCCCCGACCTGGCGAGCGGCATGGTCCCGAAGATGGAGGGCTGCCTCCACGCCGTGCGCAACGGGGTGCACACCGCCCGCGTCATCGACGGCCGCGTCCAGCACTCGATCCTGCTGGAGATCTTCACCGACGAAGGAATCGGCACGATGGTCGTGCCGGACGGGGAAAAGGGGGAGACGGCATGACCGGCACCACGGAGCTGGCCCAGCGCTGGCAGGGCGCCCTGATGAACAACTACGGCACGCCCCGCATCGCCCTGGCCAAGGGCGCGGGCGCCCAGGTGTGGGACGCCGACGGCACCCAGTACCTCGACTTCGTCGGCGGCATCGCGGTGAACGCGCTGGGCCACGCCCACCCCGCGATCGTCGACGCGGTCTCCGCCCAGATCGCCTCCCTCGGCCATGTCTCCAACCTGTACATGGCCGAGCCGCCCGTCGCCCTCGCCGAGCGACTGCTCCAGCTCTTCGGCCGCGACGGCGCCGTGTTCTTCTGCAACTCGGGGGCCGAGGCCAACGAGGGAGCCTTCAAGATCGGCCGGCTCACCGGCCGCCGCCACATGGTCGCCACGACCGGCGGCTTCCACGGCCGCACCATGGGCGCCCTCGCCCTCACCGGCCAGCCTGGCAAGCAGGACGGCTTCACCCCGCTCCCCGGCGACGTCACGCACGTTCCGTACGGAGACGTGGAGGCGCTGCGGGCCGCGGTCACCGAGGACACCGCCTTCGTGATCATCGAGCCGATCCAGGGGGAGAACGGGGCGGTCACCCCGCCCGCCGGCTACCTCAGGGCGGCCCGCGAGATCACCCGCGCCACCGGCACCCTCCTCGTCCTCGACGAGGTGCAGACCGGTGTCGGCCGCACGGGCCACTGGTTCGCCCACCAGGCGGAGGAGGGCGTCGACCCCGACGTCGTCACGCTCGCCAAGGCCCTGGGCGGCGGACTGCCGCTCGGCGCCACCGTCGCGTTCGGCGAGGCGGCGAAGCTGCTGAAGCCCGGACAGCACGGCACCACCTTCGGCGGCAACCCCGTCGCGTGCGCCGCCGGCCTCGCCGTCCTCGACACCGTCGCGGCCGACGGACTGCTCGAGAACACCCGGCGCCTCGGCGAACGGATCGCGGCCGGAATCGAGTCGCTGAAGCACCCACTGGTCAGCCACGTCCGGGGCGCCGGACTGCTGCTGGGTATCGTGCTCACCGGGCCGCGCGCACCGCAGGTGCAGCAGGCGGCCCAGGACGCGGGCCTCCTGGTGAACGCGCCCGCCCCCGACGTCATCCGGCTCATGCCCCCGCTGAACCTGACGGACGCCGAGGCGGACGCGTTCCTCGCGGCGCTGCCCGCCGTACTGGACACGGCCGCGGCCGACGGGGAAGCAGGATCCTGAGGATGGGACGACGACGATGAGCAGCAAGGCGGAGAACGACCTGCGCGCAGCCGAGAACCTCGCGCTGAGCGCGGTATCCGGCCCGCAGGTGCCGCAGACACGCACGGCCCGCCACCGCAGGATCGTGGACATCCTGAACCGGCAACCGGTGCGCTCGCAGAGCCAGTTGGCGAAGCTGCTCGCCGACGACGGACTGAACGTCACGCAGGCCACGCTCTCGCGCGACCTGGACGAGCTGGGCGCCGTCAAGATCCGCAACACCGGTGGTGAGCTGATCTACGCGGTGCCCAGCGAGGGCGGCTTCCGCACCCCGCAGGCGCCGCTCGGCGAGTCGGCGAAGGAGGAGCGCATGCGCCGCCTCGCCGGGGAACTGCTCATCTCCGCCGAGGCCTCGGCCAACCTGGTGGTGCTGCGCACCCCGCCGGGCGCCGCCCAGTTCCTCGCCTCGGCGATCGACCAGGCGGAGCTCCAGGTCATCCTCGGCACCATCGCCGGCGACGACACCCTCATGCTCATCAGCCGCGACCCCGCGGGCGGCCAGGCACTGGCCGACCACATGCTGCGCCTCGCGCAGAACGACCACTGAGCAGGCCCCGCGGGACATAGGTACCGGGCGTCAGGCCGCGCGCCGCGCCCGGTACGACATCCAGGCCGCGACCAGCGCGCCCGACACGTTGTGCCACACGGAGAACACGGCGGCGGGCAGCGCGGCCAGCGGGCTGAAGTGGGCCGTGGCCAGGGACGCGGCGAGGCCCGAGTTCTGCATGCCGACCTCGAAGGCCATCGCACGCGACGAGGGCGCGCCCAGCCGCGCCGCCTTGCCGGCGCCGTACCCGAGCAGCAGGCCCAGGCCGTTGTGCAGCACCACGGCAAGGAGCACCAGCGCGGCCGCCGACTTGATGGCCTCGGCGCTGCCGGCCACCACCACGGCCACGATCACGGCGACCGTCAGCGCCGAGAGCCACGGCAGCGCCTTCAGCAGCCGGTCGACGTACCGGCCGAGCACGAGCCGCACGACCAGGCCCGCGAGCACGGGCAGCAGCACGGTCTTCAGGATGTCCGTCATCATCGACGCGGCGTCGACGGGCAGGTAGGCGCCCGCGAGCAGCAGCGTCAGCGGCGGCGTGATCAGCGGCGCCAGGATCGTGGAGACGGTGGCGACCGACACCGACAGGGCGACGTCGCCCCGCGCGAGATAGGTGACCACGTTCGACGAGGTGCCGCTGGGCGCGCAGCCGACGAGGATGACACCGGCCGCCAACTGCGGGGACAGGCCCAGCGCGTGGGCGATCAGCCAGCCGAGGCCCGGCATGATCACGTAGTGCGCGACGAGCCCGAGGCCGACGGCCCAGGGGCGCTGGGCGACGCCCTTGAAGTCGGCCGGCGTCATCGTGAGACCCATGCAGAACATCACGACGCCGAGGAGGTAGGGCACGTTCGTGCCCCAGCCGGCGAAGGTGCCGGGCGCGGCGAGTCCCCAGGCGCCCGCCACGAGGACGAGGACGGGGAAGACGGTGACCGCGAGCCGGGCCGCGCGGTCGGCGGACGCGCTCGGCGCGGGCGCTTCGGTGGAGGCGGGTGAGGTGGGTTCGGTTCGGCTCTGCACCCGTCGATGCAACGTTGTCAGCCGGGGCGCCCGCAACCGTGTCTCGTTATGTGGTCGCTACACGGGTTTCGGGCCGGCGGTCGTGTGCGGGCCTCAGTACCGGGTGATCGCGGTGGCCCCGGACCGGGTGCCGATCGCGATGTGCGGTGCCTTCTCCGGCCGCACCCAGGTCAGGATGCGGCGCATGGCCTCGCGCGGCACGGACACGCAACCGGCCGTCGCCGCCCGCCCGTTGACGTGCAGGAAGATGCCCGCGCCGCGACCGCGCACCGGCGTGCGGTAGTTGAAGCCGACGACCAGCGCGTGCGCGTACTGGGTGCCGTAGTCGGCGAGGTGCTCGGACTCGGTGGCGCGGCAGTCGGCGGGGCGCGGGTCCGTCCAGCGGTTGTAGGCGCGCGAGTCGTTGTCCTGGCACCACCAGGAGCTGTCCCGCACCGGCCGGTACGGCATCGAGGTGCCGCCCGGCGCCGCCTCGACGCCGAACGCGAAGGGCAGGTCGTACAGGCCGGCCGGTGTCGTGTTCGTGCCCTGCTCGCGCCGTGACCCCTCGACCAGCCCGTTCGCCCCGAAACGGGCCGGGGCCGAACCCGCCTTCGCCCAGCGGCCGTCGGGCCGCCGGTCCCACCAGGTGACCGTGCCGCTGGTCGCCGCCGCGCGAGGTGCCTGCGCGGTGATCAGCTGACGGCCGCCGCCCGTGTCGGCGAGGCGGTCGGGCAGCGGGACGGAGGGCTGGGCGGAGGGCGCGGCCGCCCCGAGCGCCGCGCAGGCGGCGACGGAGACGGCGACACCGGCACGGACTGCTCGGGAGCGGCGCATGGCTCAGAAATTAGCGGGCGGCAGCGGGAGCGGCAGCCCAGGTAGGCCATCCAGGCTCTGCCCGATGTGCTCCTTCTTCTGGAAGTAGGCGTCGAGCGAGGCGTCGTCCTCGCGCGCGAAGCGCTTGCCGTGCAGATCGCGGTCCTCGTCGTACGCCATGAACGGCACCCCGTAGCCGCACGTGTCGCGGACGAGCTCGGCGGTCACGACGATCACGGCGCGCAGGCCGTGCTGCGAGGGGTCGATGCCGGGGAAGCGGGCGAGCAGGCCGGGGAAGCGCGGGTCGTCACGGAAGACGGGCTCGCCGCGGCCGTGGACGCGCACGATGTTCGGCGGGCCCTGGAAGGCGCACCACATCAGCGTGATCCGGCCGTTCTCCCGCAGGTGCGCGATCGTCTCCGCGTTCGAACCGGCGAAGTCCAGATAGGCGACCGTGTGCTCGTCCAGCACGGCGAACGAGCCGCTGAGGCCCTTCGGTGAGAGATTGACCGTGCCGTCACCGGAGAGCGGCGCGGTGGCCGTGAAGAAGACGGGCTGGGACTCGATGAAGGAGCGCAGACGTCCGTCGATGCGTTCGTAGGTCTTTCCCATGCGGGCATTGTGCGGCGCGTCCGGGGCCGGCGGCATCGTCCGCGAGGGCGATTGACGAATCA
The DNA here is from genome assembly GCF_042749255.1 of Streptomyces sp. NPDC059524. NCBI lineage: Bacteria > Bacillati > Actinomycetota > Actinomycetes > Kitasatosporales > Streptomycetaceae > Streptomyces > Streptomyces sp. NPDC059524. The sequence goes on from NZ_JBHYTK010000077.1 coordinate 19,062, forward strand.
TGCAGAGGACTGCATACTCATGCATGAGCACTTTCACGCATGAACGCCCGGCTTGAGGAGCAGAGCACGTGAGCAGCAACACCGGCGATGTCCGCCTCTGGGGCGGCCGGTTCGCCGACGGCCCCGCCGAGGCCCTGGCCAAACTGTCCGCGTCCGTCCACTTCGACTGGCGCCTCGCGCCGTACGACATCGCGGGCTCCCGTGCCCACGCGCGCGTGCTGCACACGGCGGGCCTGCTCACCGAGGACGAGCTGACCCGTATGATCGCCGGGCTCGACCAGCTCGAGGCCGACGTCGCCGACGGCTCCTTCGTCGGCACCATCGCCGACGAGGACGTCCACACGGCCCTGGAGCGCGGCCTGCTCGAGCGCCTCGGCCCGGACCTCGGCGGCAAGCTGCGCGCGGGCCGCTCGCGCAACGACCAGGTGGCGACGCTCTTCCGGATGTACCTGCGCGACCACGCCCGGATCATCGGCGGTCTGATCGCCGACCTCCAGGAAGCCCTCGTCGGCCTCGCCGAGGCGCACGCGGACGTCGCGATGCCCGGCCGCACGCACCTCCAGCACGCCCAGCCGGTGCTCTTCGCCCACCACGTCCTGGCGCACGTCCAGTCCCTGTCCCGGGACGCCGAGCGGCTGCGCCAGTGGGACACCCGCACCGCCGTGTCCCCGTACGGCTCCGGCGCGCTCGCCGGCTCCTCGCTCGGCCTGGACCCGGAGGCGGTCGCCCGCGACCTCGGCTTCGAGCACGGCTCGGCGGCCAACTCGATCGACGGCACGGCCTCCCGCGACTTCGTCGCCGAGTTCGCCTTCATCACGGCGATGATCGGGGTGAACCTCTCCCGCATCGCGGAGGAGATCATCATCTGGAACACGAAGGAGTTCTCCTTCGTCACCCTCCACGACGCCTTCTCCACCGGCTCGTCGATCATGCCGCAGAAGAAGAACCCGGACATCGCCGAGCTGGCACGCGGCAAGTCCGGTCGCCTCATCGGCAACCTGACGGGCCTGCTCGCCACCCTCAAGGCGCTGCCCCTCGCGTACAACCGCGACCTCCAGGAGGACAAGGAGCCGGTCTTCGACTCCTGCGACCAACTGGAGATCCTGCTCCCGGCGTTCACCGGAATGATGGCCACCCTCACGGTCAACCGGGAGCGCATGGAGGAACTGGCCCCCGCCGGCTTCTCGCTCGCCACCGACATCGCCGAGTGGCTCGTGAAGCAGGGCGTGCCGTTCCGCGTCGCCCACGAGGTCGCCGGCGAATGCGTCAAGGTCGCCGAGGCCGAGGGCAAGGAGCTCGACGAGCTGACCGACGAGCAGTTCGTGAAGATCTCCGAGCACCTCACCCCCGAGGTCCGCACGGTGCTCAACGTGCCGGGCGCACTCGCCTCCCGCTCCGGCCGCGGCGGCACCGCGCCCAGCGCGGTCGCGGTCCAGCTCACCGAGGTCAAGCAGGACCTGACGGTCCAGCGGACCTGGGCGGACGCCAAGAAGTAGCCCCGCCGGCAGCCGTTCACGCGGCCCGTCCCCTCGTACGGGGGACGGGCCGCGTCGCGTTGTCAGTGCGCCCCTCTAGAGTTCCCGGCAGTTGATCGGTACGGCTGTCGGGGAGGCAGTGATGGGGTGGATGCCCGCGGGCGACTACGAGGTGGCCCTGGACGAGAACGGCAAGGTCATCTGCCGGAACGGGAAGGGGCGTCTGCTCAAGTCGGTGCCCCCCAAGATCGCTGACGAGCAGGCCGTGATCGGCCTGCGCCAGCTCACCGAGTGGCTCGAGCGCCACGAGCGCGACTGCCGCGACCAGGTGGAGAACTGGATGACGCGCTCCCTGCCCGTCCCCACCGCCGTCCTCGCCCGCCTCTGGCCCGACCCGTCCTGGCGCACCGCCCTGCGCGACCTCGTCGTCACCGGGACCGACGGCACCGTCGCCGGCTTCCTGCGCGACGCCGACCCCGAGCGCGGCATCGGCCTCGTCGACCTCGACGGAGACACCGTCCGCATCAGCCCCGAGCAGATCCGCATCCCGCACCCCGTCCTCCTCGACGACCTCGACGAGCTGCGCGAGTTCGCCGTCGAGCTCGGCGTCGAGCAGGGCGTCCAGCAGCTCTTCCGCGAGACGTACGTGCGCGGCGCCGACCGCGACACGGGCGCCCGCGGCGTCGACGACTACGAGGGCGGCGTCTTCAAGGAGCTGCGCTTCCTCGTCGGCCGCGCCACCTCCCTCGGCTACCGCGTCCGCGGCGGCCAGGCCGTCCTGCCCGTCCTCGAAGCCGGCCGCGGCATCGAGGCCCGCGTCTGGGTCGGCGACTACGAGGGCTACGAGCAGACCGAGACGGGCCCGCTGACCTGGACCACCCCCCAGGGCGGCGCCCTCACCCTCGGCGAGGTCGGCCCCGTCGCCTGGTCCGAGGGCATGCGCATGGCCGCCGCGCTCTACGCCGGCCGCGACGTCGAGGACGGGGAACAGGCGGCGTGAGCACCACCGACATCAGCGACCAGCACACACGGAACAGCGCGACGGGGGACCGGCGGATGAACGACGACCAGCAGACACACGACACCGGAGTACTCCTGGAGGCGGGCGCCGTCCTGCTTCCCGGCACCCACCGGGGCGAGGACGCCGACGAGCTGACCGTCCGCGCCTACGAACACCCCGTCCTCGAAGGCCGCACCGTCGTCCGCCTCGTCCCCGGCACCCTCGGCGACGCCGAGGACCTCGCCCTCGACTTCCTCGGCCTGACCCGCACCGCCCTGCACGACGGCCTCGGCCAGGTGCGCCGCGAGACCCTCGGCTTCCCCGCCTGGGCCCTCGTCCACGACCCGGCCAACGGGCACCACGCACTCGCCCTCGTCAAGGACGTCGAGCGCTTCTCCCGCATGGCCAAGTCCCGCGCGGGCGCCGCCAAGGAGGGCTTCGAGGCGCTCGGCGAGCGCCTCGGCCACTCCGTGCCCCACTTCCTGCCCACGTTCTACGAAGAGGCCGGCCGCGCCTTCCTGCGCCACGAGAACACCACGTACGCGGCGCAGTTCTTCGGCAAGGCCCGCGAGGCCGAGCGTGTGCACAGCCTGACCGTCGACGAGGCCCGTCAGCGCGCCGTGTTCCTCGAGTTCGCCTTCGCGGGCGCGCTCACCGTCAAGGCCCTCAAGGAGCACGTCGCCGACCTCACCGCCCGGCTCAGTGCCGAGGACGCCTGGCTCCAGTACCGGCAGCTCGTCGTCGAGCGCTGCGGTGCCGGCATGCCGCCCTACGCCGCCCTGCCGCAGGACGCGCGCAAGCTCATCAAGGCCGCGGGCCTCGACCGCGTCACCGAGGAGACCGCCCTCCTCGCCGACCTGCTCGCCTCCCCGGCCGTCGTCCGCGCCCCCGCCTCCTTCTGGACGGCGTACCAGGCCACCCTCGTCGTCCTCGCCAAGGAGCGGCCCGAAGTACGGTCCCGACTCCTGGAGTTCGTGCCCACCGGCCTGGGCCGGGGCGCCGCCGCCGAGCAGCAGTGGCTCGGCCTGCTCACCGAGTCCGGCGCCGAGGAGCTGCTCACCGGCCCCGCGGCCGGCGCGGAGGTCTCCGCGAGCGACTGGCTGACCCGCTGGGCCGCCCACCTCCAGGGCGGGTACCGAGGCCGCCGCCGCACCCCGCTGACCTACGCGCTCGTCGAGCGGATGGCCCCGCGCCTGATCGCCGACGGCAGCCCCGTGGACCTCGACAAGGCGAGCACCCAGTGGGCCAGCCGCATCGACCTCGACCTGCTCGACCTGTGCCTCGCCCGCGGCGTCCCCGTCACCGACCCGCGCCGGCACACGAACCCGCACTCCTCGGACCGCAACCGCGTGCTGGGCCTGGGCGAGTGGCTCGACGGCGGTTCCGAGGGCCGCCGCGACCTGGCCGCCCTCGCCGCCGACGAACACTACGGCCCGCTGCTCCGCGCCGACCTCGGCCACAGCCGGTGGAACGACAAGCTCCACCTGCGCACCGTCGTCGGACACCCCGTGCTGCGCGGCGTCCTGAGCACGTGGCTCGACGAGCGGACCGACGCCTACGTCGCCGCAGCCGGACTGCCCGGCGCCGAGATGGTCCTGAACCAGCTGAACCGCTTCCGTGCCGTCGCCGCCGAGGTCAACCCGGAGGCCGTGGACCGCGTCCGCCGCCACGACCTCTCCCGCAACCTGGCCCGCACCCTGCGCGCCGGACTCTTCGACGAGCTCGGCTGGCCCGCGCTCGAAGAGGCGATGCACCGGCTCGGCCCCGCCCCGAAGGAGAACGGCCGAGGCGGCATCCGGGTCACCGAGGCCTGGCCCGCCCTGATCGTCTCCCACCGCGACAAGGCCGTCGTCGCGGGCCCCGACGGAGTCCTGGCCGAGCACGACCTGCGCGTCCCGAAGGAGGCGGACCGCTGGACCGACCCCGCCTTCCGCTACGTGGACGGCGACCTCCTCGTCATGTGGCGCGAGGACGGCCGCTCCCGCGCCTACTGGACCTCCCGCCCCGGCGACGTCTTCGCCCTCTCCGCCCCGCACACCGTCTTCTTCCACCACCGGGACCGCGGCGCCGGCCTGCCGCTCCCCGCCGGCGGCCGCACCACCGGACGCCGCCCGCTGCACGCCGGAGACACCCAGCTCACCGAGGAAGAGCGCGTCATCGGCGACGGCACCGGCCACTGGCGACTGCGCACCACCAGCGCGGGGTCGTCCTGGATCGAGTACGACGCGGCGACCGGCGCGGTCGGCCGCGCCTCGCTGCCCGCCTTCTTCGCAGCCGCGGTGCGCGACGGCAGCAGCCTGCGCCCCGCCGACTGCGAACTCCTGCCGATGCAGCCCGGCCTGGAGGAGACCCCGCTCGGTACGGACGGCACCGTCCTCGGCCGCTGGGTCCGCTCCGACGGCGACACCCTCACCGCCGGCACCCCCGACGGGACCACCGTCACCCTGCCCGACGGCCTGGGCGCCATCCCGGTCGGCGCCCTGCGCCTGCCCGGCAGCGCGCCCGTGCTCGCCCACCAGGGCGGCCTCGTGGCCCTCTACGAGGAGGGCGCGACCAAGGCCGCCGGCCCGCTCGTCGCCGCGCATCCCGGGAGCCCCGGTGGTCGGTTCGCCGCCGGCACCGTGCTCGTGCCGCCGCTCCCGTTCTGGCACCTGCTGCGCGTCCGCGACGAGGCCGGGTCCAAGGCGCTGCGCGACTGCACCGACGAGCTCGCCGCCTCCCTGGTCGACACCCTCGCCTCCATCATGGACGAGCACATCGCCGCCACCGGCGGCGAGCGCAGCGAGGAGCAGCGCGCCCAGGACCGGCAGGACCTGGCCGATGCCACATCCGCCGCCGTCGCCCGCGCCCTGCCCGGCATCACCGACTTCGCCCTGCTCGCCGGCGTCACCTCGGTCGCCCTCGTCCCGGTCGGCCTGCGCGCCACCGCGCGGCGCTACACCGACCCCGAGCCGGCCGGGCCGAGCGCCCCGGCCGCGCCTCGCCCGCCGCAGGCCATGTACGCGGACTTCTCACCGGAGCACGGCGGCGACACCACCCTGCTGAGCGCCGTGCGCGCCGCGCTCGGTCACACCGTGACCGGCTACTGGTCCGGCGACGAGCCGACCGTGCTGCGCCACGTCAAGGCCGTCAACGACGTGCTGGGCGGCACCCCGGCCCACGGCCCCGCGCCGCACCCCGACACCCGCCCGCTCGCCGAGGGCTGGACCCGCGACCCGGGCACCGTCCCCTCCACCAGCAGCGGCTGGCCGCAACTCCTGGACCGGCTGCCGGTGCTCGCCACCCGGGCCGCCGCCCCGTCCCTGTTCGAGGGCGAACGGGCCGCGCTGCTCCACCTGTTCGAGGCCGTCGCCGCCGGACCGCTCGGCGCCGGCGGCGGCACGCTGCGCGTCGTCCGGCTCCGCGAGCCCCTGCCGGGCAAGAACGGATCGCCCGTGCGCCGCGGCGAGGTGCACCGCCAGGGCGAGCGCACCCTCGTCTTCCTGGAAGCTGAGTCCCTGTACGGGGAGGACCGCGGGCAGTTCCTGGCCTGGCGGGCGCTGGAGCACGACCCGTCCGGTGCCTTCGGAGCCGTCGGCCACTTCACCGTGCACGCGGCCACCCCCGTCGGCGCGGGCGTGACCTCCGAGCGCCTCACCGAACTCGCCACGCTGCTGCGGACGCACGGGCCCGCGCAGTGGGACGCGCAGGCCGTCGACCGGCTCGCCGCCGCCCCCGGCTGCGGCCCCGCCCAGGCCGCGCTGCTGCTCACGGGCCGGCCCACCGGCACCCTCACCACCACGGACATGGCCGAGTGCCGTGAGCTGACCGGCCTCACCCGCGGCCAGATCGAGGACGGCGAGGAGCGGCTGCGCGCCCTGCCCTTCGACGAGCGCTGCGAGATCGCCGCCGCCCTGCTGCCCGAGGACCTCACCGCCCTGTGGCGCACCGGCCTCGACACGGACGCCGCGCACACCGCGTGGACGGAGCGCTTCGGCACCCTCGTCCGGCTGCCCGAGGGCGGCGACGCGGACGTCCTCGACCTCCCCGCCACCGAGGCCGTCCTCAACCCGGCCCGGCAGGCCTGGCTGACCCGCACCACCACCCAGCGCCTCGACGAGAACGGGCGGCTGCGCGCCGAGGACGCGTCCGCGGTGCCGAACCGCCGCACCCTCACGGGCGCCGTCGAGGGCCTCGCCACCCTCGCCTACGGCCTCCCGTACGGGCATCCGCTGCGCGCCCGGCTCCCCGAAGGACTCGACGCCCTGCGCGAGCGCCTCGCCGACCCCGGACTGCTCCTGGACGCCGACCTGTCCTGGGCCGCCGAGGGCCGCCTCACCACCGCCGCCCGGCTCCGCAAGGCGTACGGGATGCCGGAGGCGGGCGGCGCGGAAGCGGACGGAATGACCCGCGCCGGCACCGCGTTCGTCCTCCACCCCTGGTACGCGGAGAACGAGGGCACCCTGCTGCGTCCCGCCGGGCTCACCGGGACCGACGACCCGGCGGTCGGCCTGGCCGAGGGCATCGCCCGGTCCTCCGCCGGCCTCTTCGTCCGCCGGATCGCGGCCGTGCGCGGTGACGAACTCGCCCGCACGCTCGCGGCCGACGGCGGCTTCGAGGGCTACGCGCAGGACCCGGCCCGCAGTGTGCCCGAGCTCGTCACCGAGGTCGCCGAGACCCACGGCATCGGTGCCGACGCCGCGGCCCTCTACCTCCAGCTGCTCGCCCTGCCCGACCCCACGGACCGCAACGTGGCGCGCTGGACCGGCTGGAAGCCCGCCCGGCTGAAGAAGGCCCGCGCCGAACTCGCCGCGACCGACCTCGTCGTCGAGGCCAAGCGCGCCCGGGCCGGCCGCGCCCTGTTCCTGCCCGGCGGCTGGCTCGCGCTGAAGGCCCCGGCCCTGCCGGTGGAGGCGTGGAAGAGCGGCCTGTACCCGGTGCCGGGCGACAGCAGGGCGGTCCCGATGCTGCCCGTGCCGGAGCTGTTCGCCGTCGCCTGGCAGCGGGTCCGCTCCGGCGACGTCCCGGCGTACGAGGAGCTGACCACCCGTGCCACGAGCAAGGGCCGCAGGCGTGGCTGACCGCACGAGCGCGGGACCGACGCGGAGTTCGACAGACAGTGAGAGAGACGGGGTCATGACCATCACCGAGACGAGCACGGCGACCGGCGCCGCACCGGCCCGCCAGATCGTGCCGCCCGAGGAGCTGTACGCCCAGGAGCTGGCGTTCCTCGCCGCCCACGACGAAGGCCCGCGGCCGCCCGGCTGGGCGCTGACGCCCCGCGCGGTCGTCACCTTCGCCATGGGCAGCGACCAGCCGCTGAGCCTGCCCGAGGGCGCCGCCGCGCCCGAGGGGACGCCCCGGCGCATGACGATCCGCCGCAAGTTCGTCGGCGAACGGGCGCTCGTGGAGCGGTGCGTGGTGACCCTCGCGGGCGAGCGCGGGCTGCTGCTCGTCGGCGAGCCCGGTACCGCCAAGTCGATGCTGTCCGAACTGCTCGCCGCCGCCGTCAGCGGCACCAGCGCCCTCACCGTCCAGGGCACCGCCGGCACCACCGAGGACCAGCTCAAGTACGGCTGGAACTACGCGCTGCTGCTCGCGCAGGGCCCCAGCCCGAAGGCGCTCGTGCCCTCGCCCGTCCTCACCGCGATGCGCCGCGGCGCCGTCGCCCGGGTCGAGGAGGTCACGCGCTGCCTGCCCGAGGTGCAGGACGCGCTGATCTCGCTGCTCTCCGAGCGCCGCGTCGCCGTGCCCGAGCTCGCCGGCACCGAGGACGCCCAGGCGCACGCGGCCCCCGGGTTCAACGTCATCGCGACGGCCAACCTCCGCGACAAGGGCGTCTCCGAGATGTCCGCCGCCCTCAAGCGCCGGTTCAACTTCGAGACCGTCGGCCCCATCGGCGATTTCGAGGCCGAACTGGACCTCGTGCGCAGCCAGTCCAGGGCCGCCGTGGAGCGCTCCGGCGCCGAGTACCGGCTCGACGACACGGTCCTAGACATCCTCGTGACCGCCTTCCGTGAGCTGCGCAGCGGCCGCTCGGCCGAGGGCTGGGAGATCGAGCGGCCCTCCACCGTCATGAGCACCGCCGAGGCCGTGTCCGTGGCCACCGCCCTGGGTCTCGCCACGGCCTACTTCCCCGGCGACCGGGACCCCCTCGCGCTGCTGCCCGGCCACCTCACGGGCGTCGTGCGCAAGGACGACCCGGCGGACGCGGCCCGGCTGCTCGGCTACTGGGACGGGGCCGTGCGCCGCCGCGCCGAGGAGGGCTCCGCCACCTGGCGCACCCTGTGGGACCTGCGACCGGTGCTGGAGGGCTGACCCGCATGACCACCCCGCCGCCGCTGCCGCAGGCCCCGGACGAGGCCGTCGCGGCGCTCACCGCGCCCGACGGCCCGTACCTGATCGGCGTACGGCACCACGCGCCGTCGCTCGCCGCCGCCGTGCCCCGGCTGCTCGACGCGGCGCGGCCCGACGTGCTGCTCGTCGAACTGCCCGCGGAGACCCAGGACTTCCTGGGCTGGCTGGCCGACGAGGAGACCGTCGCGCCCGTCGCTCTCGCGGCGGTCCCGGATCCGGAGCCCGGGGCGGACGCGGCGGCGGACCGGCGGGGCCCGGCGTTCTACCCCTTCGCCGACTTCTCGCCCGAACTGGCGGCGCTGCGCTGGGCCCGGGACGCGGGCGTGCCCGTGCTCGCCTGCGACCTGCCGCTCGCCGACCGCGCCTGGCGCGAGCCCCGGCAGCACGGCCCGGCCGCCTCGGGCCCGGGTCTCCGGCACGCCCTGCGCGACCGTCTCACCGGCCGCGAGGGCGACGACCTGTGGGACCGCCTCGTCGAGGCCCCCGCCCCCGGTGCCACCCCCGAGGAACTGCGCCGCGCCGCCCTGCTCACCGGCTGGGCCCTGCGCCGCGACGCGGCGGACGGCCCCGGCATCGACCCGCTCGACCTCGCCCGCGAGTCCTGGATGCGGGACCGCCTGCGCGAGGCGAGCCGGGACGGGCGCCGGGCGGCGGCGGTGATCGGCTCGTTCCACGCGGCCGCCCTGACCGGGGCGGCCCTGAGCGCCGACTCCCTGACCGAGGAGCCCCCGAGCACGCAGCCTCAGGCTCCCGGACACCCGCCCGCCGCCGGCCCCGGCAGCACCGTCAGCCTCATCCCGTACACGTATCCGCTGCTCGACGCCCGGTCCGGCTACCCGGCCGGCATCCGGGACCCCGAATGGCAGCACCGGGTGCTGGACGCGGCCGGGGACCCCGACGCGCTGCGTGAAGCCGTGCTGCGGGCCGCCGTCGCCGTCAGCGCGGACCTCCGCGCCCAGGGGCACCCGAGCGGTCCGGCCGACGCCCGCGAGGTGGCCCGGGTCGCCGGGGACCTCGCCGCGCTGCGCGGGCTGCGCGCCCCCGGCCGCGGTGAACTCGTCGAGGCGCTCCAGACGGTGCTCGCCCAGGGCGAACCCCTCGGGCGGGGCCGCGCCGTGGCCCGCGCCATGGAGCGCGTGCTGGTCGGCGAGCGCACCGGCCGGCCCACACCCGCCGCACCCCGCGGCGGACTCGGACCCGCCGTCGAGCGGGAGGCGGCCGAACTGGGACTGCCCGGCCCGGCCGAGCCCGGCAAGGAGCGCGACCTGCGGCTCGACCCGCTGCGCACCCCGCGCGACCGGCGCCGCGAGATCCTGTTCCGGCGCCTGACCGTCTGCGGAGTGCCGTACGCGGACGAGCAGGGGGTCACCGGCGCGGGCGGGGCCGACGCGCTCACCACCCGGTGGACCGTGACCTGGACCCCGGCGACCGCCGCCGTCCTGACGACCGCGAGCGTGCGCGGCGTGACCCCGGCCCAGGCGGCGCAGGGCGTCCTGCGCGCCCGGGCCCGTGCCGCCCGCGACGAGGGCGGGCCCACCCCCGCCCAGGCCCTCGCCGCGCTCGTGGCCGCCGCCGAGTGCGCGCTGCCCGAGCTCGCGGAGGAGGCACTCGAGGAGCTGTCCCGGGCGCTCCCGGCCGCCGGTTCGCCGGCCGAGCTCCTCACGGGGCTCGCCCTCGTGGACCGGCTCGCCGCCGGGCACGTCGCCGGGTTCACGCCCGACGGCGACCGGCCCGCCCGGCTCGCCGCGGCGTCCGAGGTGCTGAGCGCCGCCGCGGTGCGCGCCGTCGAGGGCATCACCGGCTCCGAGGACCCCGAGGACGCCCGCGCCCTGGTCGAACTGGCGCGCCGCGCCGACGCGCTGGGGTCCCTGCGGCTTACCGACGCGCTGGCCGCGCTCGCCGCCGACGGCACCCCGCTCATGGCCGCCGCCGCGGCGGCCGTACGGGTCCTGCTGGGCCATGCGCCGGCCCCGGAGCTCGGCGCCCGCGTCGCATCCTGGGTCGACGCCGCCTCCGGCTCCGCCGCGCGCGCCGCCCTGACCGCCCGTCTGACCGGCCTGTGCACCGCCGCCGGCGCCCTCCTGGAGACCGCGCCGGACGCGCTGGACCCGCTGCTCGACCGGGTGACGGAGCTGACCGACCGGGCGTTCCTCGACCGGCTCCCCGCCCTGCGCGGCGGCTTCGACACCCTGTCACCGGCCGCGCGCGAGCGCCTCCTGGAGACGGTCGAGACCCGCATCGGCACGGCCGTCGGTGATCTGACGGTCGACCCGGCGACCCAGGCGGTCTGGACGCGGGCGGACCTGGCGGCGGCGCAGGCCGTGGCCGCACTGGATCTGGGCGTGCCGCTGACCCCCGTACCGCAGGAGATCGCCGCACCGCACCCCACCGGCCCCGTGCCCCCCGCAGGCGGAGCCGGAGGGAGCATCACTCCGGCCGAGCGCTGGCGGCTCGTGCTCGGGCGGCGTGCCGACGAACTGCCGTCCCGCACCGCCCCGTTGGCCACCGCGCTCGACGAGCTGTACGGGGCCGGCCGCGGCGAGGGCTCCCGCGGCGGGCTGCGGGCGCGCGGCGGCGGACGCGAGGCTCCCTACCCCGGAGTGCGGGAATGGGCCGAGGAGCTCACCGCGCTGTTCGGCCCCGGTGTACGTGAAGAAGTCCTGGCCGCCGCCGCGGCGGCGGGCCGCACCGACGCCGTCGAAGCGCTCGACCCGGACGCGGCGCGCCCCTCCGTCGAACTGCTGCGCACCGTCCTGCAGCACGCGGGCGGCCTGCCCGAGTCCCGGGTCGCCGCACTGCGCCCGCTCGTCCGCCGCCTCGTGGACGAACTGACCCGCGCCCTCGCCACCCGCCTGCGCCCCGCGCTCACGGGCGCCGCCACGGCCCGCCCCACCCGGCGCCCCGGCGGCGGCCTCGACCTGGCCCGCACGCTGCGCGCCAACCTCGCGACGGCGCGTCGCACGGACGACGGGCGGATCGTCGTCGTGCCCGAGCACCCGGTCTTCCACGGGCGGGCGCGGCGCTCCGCCGACTGGCGGCTGATCATCGTCACGGACGTCTCCGGCTCGATGGAGGCCTCCACGATCTGGGCGGCGCTGACCGCGTCCGTGCTCGCGGGCGTGCCGGCCCTGTCCACGCACTTCCTGGCGTTCTCGACCGAGGTCATCGACCTGACCGAGCACGTCAGCGATCCGCTGTCGCTGCTCCTGGAGACACGGGTCGGCGGCGGTACGCACATCGCGGCCGGCCTGCGCCACGCGCGCCGCCTGGTCACCGCGCCGTCCCGCACGCTCGTCGTGGTCATCAGCGACTTCGAGGAGGGCTACCCGGTGGGCGGCCTCCTCGGCGAGGTCCGCGAACTCGTCGGCGCGGGCTGCCATGTGCTCGGCTGCGCCAGCCTCGACGACGCCAGCCGGCCGCGCTACTCGCCGGGCACGGCCGGCCAACTCGTGGCGGCGGGTATGCCCGTGGCCGCCCTGAGCCCGTTGGAACTCGCCCGCTGGGTGGGGGAGAGGATCCGATGACCACCGCTGGACTGCCGCCGGTGCTGCCCGACGTCACCGCCGAGATCGTCGAGGCGCTGCCCCCCCGGCTCGCCAAGCGGCTGGACGCCGCCGCGGCCAAGCTCGCGGCCCGCCCGCACACCGTCGACCCGGCGTCGGGCGTCCACCGGATCGCCGTGGACGAGGAGTCGAACGTCGAACTCCGCCCGAGGGACGGCATCGTGACCACCCCGGACGCGATCCACTGCGACTGCCTCCTGTCCCCGGCCTGCGTCCACCGCGCGGCGGCGGCGACCCTGGCACCGGTGGCGGTCGACGCCGTCCAGGACATGAGCGCGGAGCCGGAGCCGGAGCAGAAGCCAGAGCCACGGTCGGAGCCGGGGCCAGGCGCGGAGCGGGATTCCGGTGAGGCAACGACGGGACTCCCCGCCGGCCCCGAGCCGAGCCCCTCGGAGCAGCCGAGCACCCCGGCACACGAGACCACCGAGCACACCGCCGCCGCCCGTGCCCTCTGGGCCGCCGCCGCCCGGCTCCTCGACGCCGGGGTCGACGGCGCCGGAGCCGTCGCCCAGGCCGGACTGCTACGCGCCGCGCACATCGCCAAGGTCGCGGGCCTGCACCGCCCCGCGGCCGCCGCGATCCGCGTCGTGAACGGCGTACGCGCGGCCCGCGGCGCCGACCCCGCCCACCGCACCGCCGAACTGGCGGACGCGCTCACCGAGTTGCTCGGCATCGCCCACGCCCTGGGCACGTCCGGCACGGACCCCGCCGCGACGGCCGCCCTGCGCGGCACGGCCCGCCGCAGCTACGCCCAGGCCGGATCGCTGCGCCTGTACGGCCTGTTCACCGAGCCCGTCCTGACCGCGACCGGACACGCGGGCTGCGTCACCTGGACCGCCGACGCCGACGGCACCCTGTACCAGGTCCCGGACATCGCCCCGGGCGGGGCGAACCGGGCGCGGGGCGTCGCCGACCGTGCCGTCCGCCTCGGCGACACCGCCCTGACCCACCGCGAGCTGTCCGCGGCCGGCCTCGTGGTCTCCGGCGCCACGGTCGCCGAGGACGGCCGCCTCGGCGCGGGCAAGGCGGTCCAGGCGGTCCGGGCCAAGGGCGCCGACTGGACCGAACCTCCGCTGGACGCTCTGTGGTCCGTACCCCTGGCCGACCAGGCGGCGCGGGCGCGCCGTTCGCCGGACGGGCTGCTGTTCCTGGACGCCACCCTCGGCGGCGTCCTCCGCGAGCGGGACGGCGAGAGCCTGGTGGCCCACTGCCAGGGCGTCACCGTCCGGCTCGCCGTCGCCCACGACGACCCGGGACTCGCCCACCGGGAGAACCTCACCCTGCTCGCCTCGGCCCCCGGCACCCGCGTCCGCCTCATCGCCCGGCTCGTCCCCTCCACTCCGGCCCGCGTGATGCCCCTCGCGGTGCGCCTGCCGTCCGGTGCCCGGCACGACCTCGGCCTGGACCGGCTGACCCGCGCCGACCTCCCCGTACCGACCGTCACCGGTGGCGAGGCCTCGCCCGGACCCCTGCCCGGCACGCCCCCGCCGCCCGTCCACCCCCTGCGCCGCCGCGTCGAGCAGTCCCTCGTCGCCGGACGCCGCGCCCTCACCCTCGCCCGGCCCGACGAGGCCCCCGCCCTGCGCCGGGCGGGCCTGCCCACGGCCGCGGTGCTCCTGGAGGCGCTGCTCCGCGCGGCCGCCGACCGGGGCCGGGACCCGTTCGGCCGCCTGGCCCCCGCAGACCTCGACGCGTTCGCCCGCACCTGGCTGGCGTGCGCCCGCTACACCCAGGAGGTCACCGAGGCCTTGGGCACGGAGGCCTGGAAGGCGTAACCCCACACTTCGCAAAAGCCCTATGAGGCCTCTGAGGGCCATGGGCTCCGTACGGCACGCGCTGTGAGACGTCATCCTTCCGGATGAGACATCGGTGTCTCATTCAAGCTATGCTCGTCTCATGGCTGTCGACCGATCCCAGACGCTGCACGCCGCAGCGGCCCTCCTCACCCGCAAGTCCACCGCCACGATGGACGAGGTGGCGAAGGCCGCCGGCATCAGCCGCGCCACGCTGCACCGCCACTTCGCGGGCCGTGACGCGCTCGTGCGCGCGCTGGAGGAGCTGGGCATCCAGGAGTGCGAGGCGGCCCTCGACCGGGCGGCCCTCGACTCCGGCCCGGCCGAGGACGCGCTGCGCCGGCTCGTCCGCGAGCTCGAGGCGGCCGCCCCGCTGCTGGCCTTCCTGAACACGGAGAGCCAGCTGTTCGAGGGCGAGGAGCAGCACGCCGGCTGGGCCCGGATGGACGCCCGCATGGCCGCGCTGTTCCGGCGCGGCCAGGAATCCGGCGAGTTCCGGATCGATCTGACCCCCGCCTGGCTGTGCGAGGCGCTCTACGGCCTCGTCGCCAGCGCGGCCTGGGCCGTACAGGACGGCCGCGTCGCGGCCAAGGACTTCTCATACATGATCGCCGAGCTGCTGCTCGGCGGCGCACGACGGAGCGTGGAACCATGACCAGCACCCACCAGCGACCCCAGGTACCGGAGGTGGTGGCGCGCCCCGGCCGGTGGCTCGCCCTCTCCGTGCTCGTGCTGGCCGTGCTGCTCGTCGCCGTGGACGCGACCGTCCTCGGCCTCGCGACCCCCTACATCAGCGAGGACCTGGAGCCCTCCGGCACGCAGCTGCTGTGGATCGGCGACGTGTACTCGTTCGTCATCGCCGGACTCCTCGTCTCCATGGGCAGCCTCGGCGACCGCATCGGCCGCAAGAAGCTGCTGCTCACGGGCGCCGTGGCGTTCGGCGCGGTCTCGGTGCTCAACGCGTACGCGACGACGCCGGAGCTGATGATCCTGGCGCGCGCCCTGCTCGGCGTCGCCGGTGCCACCCTGATGCCCTCGACCCTGGCGCTGATCCGGAACATCTTCCACGACCCGCGCGAGCGTTCCCTCGCCGTCGGCATCTGGGGCGCCATGGCCTCGGCCGGCGCGGCTGTGGGCCCGGTCGTCGGCGGCTTCCTGCTCGAGCACTTCTGGTGGGGCTCGGTGTTCCTCATCAACCTGCCCGTCATGGCGGTGCTGGTGGTGATCGGCGCCAAGCTGATCCCCGAGTCGAAGAACCCGGTCCCCGGCCCGTGGGACCTGCCCAGCGTCGGCCTGTCGCTCGTCGGCATGATCGGTGTCGTCTACGCGGTCAAGGAGGCGGCGGCGCACGGTCTCACCTGGGACGTCGCCCTGTCCGCGCTCATCGGCCTGGGTGCCCTCGCCGGGTTCGTGCGGCGCCAGCTCACCCTGGAGTCGCCGCTGCTCGACATGCGCCTGTTCCGCAACCGGGGCTTCTCCGGCGCGGTCCTCGCCGACCTGCTGACCATCCTCGGCCTGTCCGGCCTGGTGTTCTTCCTGTCCCAGTTCCTCCAACTGGTCCAGGGCCGCAGGCCCTTCGAGGCCGGTCTCGCCGAACTGCCCGCCGCGATCGGCGCGGTCGTCGCCGGACTCGTCGCCGGCGCCGTCGCACGCCGCTTCTCGGTGCGCGTCGTCGTCGCGGGCGGACTCGCCGCGGTCGGCCTGTCCCTGGCCGTCCTCACGGGCCTGAGCCAGGACACGGGCTACCCGCTGCTCGGCACGGTGCTCCTGGTCGTCGGCGTCGGCGCCGGCTTCTCGTTCACCGTGACGGCCGACGTCATCCTCTCCAGCGTCCCCAAGGAACAGGCGGGCGCGGCCTCCGCGGTCTCGGAGACGGCGTACGAACTGGGCGCGGCGCTCGGCATCGCCCTGCTCGGCTCGATCGTCACCGGCGTCTACGCGGGCTTCACGGCCCCCGCCGGCACCCCGGCCGAGGTCGCCGACGCGGCCCACGCCTCGCTCGGCGGCGCCGTCGAGTCCGCGGCCGCGCTGCCGCCGGCGCAGGCCCACGAGCTGCTCGGCTCGGCGCAGGGCGCCTTCGTCGACGGGCTCCAGGTGGCCGCGGGCATCGGAGCCGCGGTGCTGCTCGCGACCTCGGTCGCGGCCTGGTTCCTGCTGCGCGGCCAGCAGTTGGAGAAGTGA
>NZ_JBHYTK010000078.1:0-4029 GCF_042749255.1 Streptomyces sp. NPDC059524
GTTCCCCGCGCCCCTGAAATGCAGACCCTTCGGGTCGCATTTCCCCGAGGAAGGCGGAGCCTTCCAGGGGCGCGGGGAACTGCGCGACCAGCCCCCACCGGCCCGCAGCCGCGATCGAACCCGCTGCCCCCTACTCGTAGGCGGCCCGGACCGCGTCGCGCGCAGCGGAAAGCGCCGCCTCCTGCGAAAGCCCGAGCCGCCGGACCCGCTCAGCAAAGGCCTCCGCCGCGATCGCCGCCTCCCGAGAAGCCGCATCCCGAGCGGCAGCGACAAACGTTCCGTTGCGCCCCCGCGTCTCGATCACCCCGTCCGCCTCCAGCGCCCGGTACGCCTTGGCCACGGTGTTCGCGGCGAGCCCGAGCTGCTCGGCGAGTCCGCGCACGGTGGGGAGTTTGTGGCCGACGGGCAGCGCCCCGGAGCGGGCCTGTTCGGAGATCTGGGCGCGCACCTGCTCGTAGGGCGCGGCACTGCCGGCGGTGTCTTGGACTCGGATCTTCAAGGTCACCGGCCGATTGTCCCGCAGGCGGCCCGGAAAATGGGAGGCACCCGCGTGCGGACGGCGCGTAGCGTGCGCGTTCATGACTGTGATCGTCCGTGCCACCAGCCCTGACCGTCCGTCGGACACGGAGGGCTTCGCCCGGGTCCGCCGTGCCTGCGTGCCGGCGATGCTGGCGACGCCCGCGTCCGTCGCGTTCGACGCCGAACGGGCGCATCCCGACGCCCACTACCGCCAGCTGGTCGCGGTGGCGGAGGACGGCGAGGTGATCGGCACGGCCCAGGTGGGCATCGCGGACGACAGCCCGGTGCCGGGGCAGGGCTTCGCCAACCTGTACGTGCATCCGCAGCGGCGCGGGCGGGGCGCGGGCACGTTGCTGCTGCGGACCGCCGAGGAGCATCTGGCCCGGCACGGTGCACAGACGGTGTTCTGCTGGGCACTGGACGGTACGGAGAACCTGGCGTGGGCGGCGGCCCGGGGCTACCGGCCCAGCCGCAGCGCCCATTTCCTGCGCCTCGACCTCACGCCGGACGCGCTGCCGCCGTTGCAGGCTCCGCCGCCGGGTGTGGAGCTGCGGACGGCGGCGGACTTCGCGGACGATCCGCGCCCGGTGTTCGAGCTGGACGCGGCGACGGTCGCGGACGAGCCGGGCGACATCCCCGCGGAGATGGAGTACGGACAGTGGCTGCGTGACACCTGGGAGCATCCGCTGGTCGACCGTGCGCTGACCACGATCGCGCTGGTGGACGGCCGTCCGGCCGCGTTCTCGATGGCCCGCACGGACGGCGAGGGCCGCTACTCGACGGGGATGACGGGCACGCTGCGCGCGTTCCGGGGCCGGGGCCTGGCCAAGCTCGCCAAGAACGACTCGCTGCACCGGGCCCGCGCGGCGGGGATCAGGGTGGCGTACACGGGCAACGACACGGAGAACGGTCCGATGCTCGCGATCAACAAGTGGTTCGGTTATGTGGTGGACACGACGGAGGTACGGCATGTCCGGGAGCTCGGCGCCTGAGACGGTGCGGGTCCGGCTGGTGAAGGGCGGGCGCGAGAAGATCTCGTACCCGGCCCAGCTGCTCGGGGACGACGGGACACGGGTCGTGGTGCGGGCCGCGTGGGCGGGGTCCGGGGTACGGGACTTCGGGTTCGTGCGGTTCGAGCCCGGTGACGTGTTCACGGAGCACTACTGGCGGGACCGCTGGTTCTCCGTGAAGGAGGTGCGGGCGGGCGACGGGGCCCTGAAGGGCTGGTACTGCGATGTCACCCGTCCCGTGGTGCGGGACGCGCAGGGGCTCGTCTCGGAGGATCTCGACCTGGATCTGTGGGTGTCCGGGGACGGGTCGGAGGTGATCCGGCTGGACGAGGACGAGTTCGCGGAGAGTGGCCTGCGCGAGCGGGATCCCGGTGCGGCGGGGCGTGCGGTGCAGGCCCTGGACGAGCTGGAGGTCCTGGCCCGCGGGGACGGCTTCGCGGCGCTGCTGTCCGGCGACCGACCGTAGGGCCCCGTGCGCTGCGCGCAGTCTTCGTCGGGGTCACGGGCGAACAGACTCACGACCCGGGTACGTGACAACCGCCACTGACAATTGCGCTTCGATGCGTCACCCTCCGGGAACAGGACTACAACGGCACCACGTTGGAACCCGTGTAGGTACAGGAGGCCCGAGATGCGCCGAGTGACCATGCACAAGCCGGCCCGCACGAGCAGCATCACGCGCCGGCTGCAGGAAGAGGCCGCCGAGCCCCGGCGCGAGCGGCCCGAAGTGCGCAAGGACGTGCGCAGGACGTGGTGGCCGGACGAGTAGGGCGGCCGGTCAGATGACGTCCAGACGCCTGCGGTAGTGGATGCGGTCGTAGGGCCCGTCGACCCGGCGCTCCACGACCTCGTATCCGTACCGCGGATAGATCTTCTGGTTCTCCCACATCAGCGCGTTGGTGTAGAGCCGCACCTCGGGCAGCCCGAGGGCGCGCGCGTGGTCGTCCACGAAGTGGAGCAGGGCGCGGCCCACGCCGCGCCCGTGCGCGTCGGGGTGGACCGCGACGCTGTCCAGGAAGAGGTGGTCGGGGCGGGCCTCGACCACGACGAGGCCGACGACCTCCGGTTCCCCCGTGACGTACACCCGGCCCGCCGCCACGTCCGCCGCGTGGTCGGCCTCCATGGGCTGCGGGACGACTCCGATGCGGGCGATGTAGGGGTGGTACGCGGCGTCGGTGACGGCGCGCACGGCCTCGACGTCGGCGGCGGTGGCCGGGCGGACCCGCGGGTTCTCGGTGCTCATGCGGCCATGTCTATGTCACCCGTGCGCCCCGGCGCCACCGGCGGTCGCCGCGGGGGCCGCGGGGGCCGCTTTCTGATCACAGTCTGAGCCGCACCTTAAGTGCGCCATAAAGATCGTCTCGGGGTGCTCCCAGGGGCCTTTCGGGGCCGGTTCGCGGGCTAACTTCCTTGCCACCACCCCCCGTTCGCACGTCGCAAGCCCGAGGAGCATCCATGTCCGCACGCCGTCGCAGGCTCGTCGCCGTCTCCGCCACCGCCGCCGTCCCGCTCGCCCTGTGGGCGGCGCCCGCCTCGGCGCACGGCACGCTGGGCGACCCGGTCAGCCGGGTCGCGGCGTGTTACGCCGAGGGCGCCGAGAACCCGACGTCGGCGGCGTGCAAGGCGGCGGTCGCGGCGGGCGGCACGCAGGCCCTGTACGACTGGAACGGCATCCGCGACGGCGACGCGGCGGGCCGGCACCAGGAGCGGATCCCGGACGGCAAGCTGTGCTCGGCGAACGCGGAGGAGTTCAAGGGGCTCGACCTGGCCCGCGACGACTGGCCCGCGACGAAGGTCTCGGCGGGCTCGTACACGTTCAAGTACAAAGTGACGGCCCCGCACAAGGGCACCTTCAAGCTGTACATGACGAAGCAGGGCTACGACGCGTCGAAGCCGCTGGCCTGGTCCGACCTGGACCTGGAGCACCCGGTGGCGACGAAGACGGACCCGGTGGCCGAGGGCGGCTACTACACCTTCTCGGGCACGCTGCCCGAGCGCACGGGCCGCCAGTTGGTCTACGGGATCTGGCAGCGCTCGGACAGCCCGGAGGCGTTCTACTCCTGCTCGGACGTGACGTACGGGGGTGACGCGGCGTCGGGCGGCGCGGCGGCCCCGAAGACCTCGGAGCCCGCGGAGCCTTCGGACGAGCAGATCAAGAAGGATGCCGACAAGTCGACGATCGACCACGGCGGGATGGACATGAGCGACGGCGCCGGTGACAGTGCGGGTGGCGGGCACGAGGGTCACTCGGGTGCCACGGAGTCCCCCGCCCCGGCGGCCGCTTCCGCCAACGCGCCTAAGGCCGACGGGAGTTCCGAGGGCCTCGCCGAGACGGGCGGCGACTCGACCACCCCGTACCTCGCGATGGGCGGCGCGGCGGCGCTGGCGCTCGGCGCGGCGGGCGTGTTCGCCTCGGCGCGGCGCCGGGCGACGGCGGGCGCGCGCCACGGCCGCTGACCCGTTCACGCGCGAAGCGGGCCGCGGGGGTGGGGGGGCGCGG
>NZ_JBHYTK010000078.1:4039-34972 GCF_042749255.1 Streptomyces sp. NPDC059524
CTCCTCCGGAGCGGGGAGGGCGAGGACCGGGCCGTTCGCGTGGGGGGTGGGTCAGTTGAAGCAGTCGGTCGGGGTGGCGTGGGCGGGGTCGAGGGCGTTGGCGACCTCGTGGTACGCGACGAGGTCGACGGTGCCGATCGTCACGTGCTCGGAGAGGTCGACGGGGCACAGGTCCTGGAGGAGCACGTTGCGCACGTCGGGCCCGTCCAGGAACTGGCTGCGGTACGGGGTCACGACCTCGTCGTACTTGGTCGCGATGACGGTGTAGTGGACGCCGGGCACGGTGTCGCCGCCCGCGTTGAGCCTGGTGATGAAGTCCGAGCCCGCGACCTGGTCGGCGAGGCCCGGGGTGGCGAGGGTGAGCAGGTCGCCGGCGCCCGGGAAGTAGGGCAGCAGCTTGGTGAGCCCGTTGAGGGTGGTGCCGTGGTTGTCGGGGGCGAGTCCGACGAGGGAGTTCACCTCGGCGGCGCCGCCGAGGAACTTCAGGTAGTAGCGCGGCATCATGCCGCCCTGCGAGTGGCCGACGAGGTCGACCTTCGCGGTGCCGGTGGTGCCGCGCACCTTGTCGACGAAGGCGTCGAGCTGTTCGGCGGACTTGGCGATCGGGCCGAGGCCGTTGAAGAGCGGGACGCCGGGCAGCTGCCCGTAGTCGAGCGAGAAGACGCAGTAGCCGCGCTTCACCAGGTACGGCGCGAGGACGAGCCAGTTGTCCACGGAGTTGCCGAAGGTGCCGTGGACGAGGACGACGGGGCGGGGGTGCGCGGCCGAGGGGCGGCAGGACCAGTCGTTCCAGCCGCGGTCGGGCGCGGTGCTCGCGTGAGCGGCGCCGAGGGGGGTGACGGTGGCGGCGAGGAGCGCGGCGGTGACGGTCGCGGCGCGCAGCGTCCGCCGCCATGCGGATCGTACGGACCGGCCAGGCCGAACGGGGCGTGGGCTTCGGGGCAGCTTCATGGATCTCCTTGCGGCTCAAGGGAGTTGCAGGAGTGAGCTGTGCGGTTGCCCAGACAAGTTACGCGCGGGTAGTGCAGGGGTGAAGTTACGCGTCGGTAAAGAATTCCCGGTGCCCTTGTGGATCACTCCGCTGACAGGGTGTCACCAGATGGGCCGGATCGGTCCGTTCGGCGCGATGGCCAGCAATTGTCGTACGAGTGCGGCGGCCTGCCGCTCCCCCAGCCGCTCCACCCAGGGCCGCACCGCGTCGGCGGCGGCCGCGTCGGCGGCGCGGGTGCAGGCGCGGCCGTGCTCGGTGAGCACGACGAGCCGGGCGCGTGCGTCCCTCGGGTGCGGGCGGCGCTCCACGTACCCCTTGCGCTCCAGCTCGTCGACGAGCTGGCTGGCCGCCTGCTTGGTGACGCCGAGGTGCGCGGCGACATCGGTGACCGTGGCGTCCCCGGCGGAGATCCGCACGAAAGCGAAGCCGTGCGCGGGCCGCACCCCCTCGAAACCCCTGGCCAGGACGCCCTCGTGGATGCGCTGGGTCAGGTCCCCGGCCGCGGCGAGCAGGGCGATGGACAGGGCGAGGGCGTCGGAGTTCTGCACGGCCCCATTGAAACACCCTTGACTATTCGGTCAAGCTGCTTGACCATCTAGTCAAGAAGCTTGACCAATTCACCCCGTCGGAAGGACCCACCATGCCCGTAGTCCGCGCGTCAGAGGCCGTCGTCCACGACCTGCACGGCGTCCGCTTCGTCTCGTACGCCACCCCCCACAGCGGCAGCAAGGAGCTGGCGGCCTGGCGGGGCGAGATCCCGGCGGGCACGAAGGGGACCCCGCACACCGTGACGCGGGAGGAGATCCTGCACGTGCTCTCCGGCTCACTGCACCTGACGCTCGACGGCACGGCCCATGCCCTGACCGCGGGCGACACGGCGATCGTGAACGCGGGCGCGGAACTCTCGGTGGAGAACCCGACGGACTCCCCCGCGTCGATGTGGGTGACCACGTCGGTGGGCCTGGAGGCGACCCTGCAGGACGGAACCCGGATCGCACCGCCCTGGGCGAACTGACCCGGACGCGCCCTGTCCAGGGGGGCGACGGTGTTCGGAGTCTGCGGCTGAACCGCCCGGCCGGGCGCCGCAGCCGAGAGGGTCAGCCCGCGCCGGCCGGGCGCACCGCGTCGGGGCCGTACTTGCGGCGAGCCCGGTCGACGACGGCCTCGATGCGGCGGGCCCGCTCGTCGACGGGGTCGAACAGGAGCTGGCGCGGGGCCTGTTCGGCCGGGATCAGATCCTCCGCGCGCAGGGCGAGGGAGCGGACCCGGGCCCGCTGCAGCGCGAGCCGGTCGTGGAGCTCGCGGGCCAGCGCGGTCAGCGGCGGGGTGTGGGACGTGGCCTCGCGCAGGGTGCGGCTGCGCGTGATCGTCGTGTACCCGGTGCGGTCGGCGTAGCGGACGGTGAGGGCGAGGGAGCGGGTGGCCTGCCGCTCGGCGCGCAGCCGCAGCCCGAGCCGGTCGGTGAGGGCGAGCAGGGCGGCGCGCCGCACGTCCGGGTCCAACTCGTCCTGCGGGAAGCGGTGTTCGACGCGCAGCGAGCGGGCCGGGGCCGCGGGGACCACCCGGGTCGGGTCCAGCCCGTGCGCCGCGTCGTGCAGCCGCCGCCCCGCACCGGCGCCGAGGATCCGCTGGAGGGTGCCGAGCGGCGCGGCGGCGATCTTTCCGACGCTGTCCAGTCCGTACGAGGACAGGGTGCGGGCGGTCGCGGGGCCGACCCCGTGCAGCGCGGCGGCGGGCTTGTGCGCGAGGAAGGCGGCGACGGCGTCCACGTCGTCGGGCAGCGCGCGCACCGCGGAGGGCGGCCCGTCGGCGGCGACCATGCGGGCCAGCATGGGGTTCGCGGCGACGCCGACGGTCGAGCGCAGCCCGTAGAGGCCGCCGGTGCGGGCGCGGACGCGTTCGGCGAGGGCGAGGGCGTCGGTGCCGAAGTAGCGCAGGCTGCCGGAGACGTCGGCGAGCGCGGCGTCCGGCGGCAGGGCCTGCACCTGCGGGGTGAACTCGGCGAGGAGGTCGAGCAGCCGGTGGTAGAGCGGCTCGTCCGTCAGCTCGTGGAAGTGGATGTACAGGACGTGCATCCCGTGCGGGTCCTCCGGATCCTTTCCGTACGTCGTCTTCTCGTTCATCCCGCGCTCCCCGGGCTCTGGTGCCACAGCTTGCGGCTCTGCTTGACGGATGCGCCGGGCGGCTGGAGGTCCGCCCACGGGTGCAGGTCGTAACCGGTCTCCAGGTGAATGGTGCGGCCGCCGGTCCCGAAGTCGCCGTCCGCCGCCGGCAGCCCGTGTTCGGTGAGCCGCTCGGTGACGGCGGACAGGCCGCCGGTGCGGCGCAGTTCGGCCAGTTCGGTCAGGTCCCAGGCGGCGGACCCGGTGACCGAGAGGGCCTTGCCGCTGCCGCCGCCGCGGCGCTGCACCACGCCGCGCACGAGCAGCAGCCAGGAGTGGAAGACGGTGTGCGCGCTGGCCTCGTGGCTGTCCTCGAAGAACGCGCAGTCGACCAGGCCCGTCGTGTCGTCGAGCGTGGCGAAGATGACGCGTTTGCCGGAGCGGACCGGCGGGGTCTGGACGGCACCCTTCGCGCCGGCGACGAGCACGACCTGCCCGTGCGGCAGATCCCGCAGCCGCTGCGCGGGCACCACGCCGAGTTCGTCGAGCAACTCCCGCTGGTCGCCGAGGAGATGGCGGGAGGTGTCCATGCCGAGCACGCCGAGCTCGGCGCCGAGCCGTTCGGCGTCGTCGAGGTCGGGCAGGTGGGCGGGGGCGACCGTGTCGGGGGCGTCGCCGGTCTCGCCGAGCGCCAACTGGCCACTGCCCGAGCGGAGTCGGGATCGGTGCAGTTCGGCGATGTGCAGCATCAGGTCGCGCCGGTTGCGCCCGAAGGCGTCCAACGCGCCGACCTGGGCGAGCCGTTCGGCGACGGGGCGGGAGGGGCGGGCCCGGGAGAGGAAGTCCTGGAGCGAGACGTAGGGGCGGCCCGCGACGATCCGGGCGGCCTCGTCCTCGCTCATGCCGCGCACATCACCGAGCGCGAGCCGGAGCCCGTACTCCGGAACCCCTCGCTCAGACACCAGTTCGATTCGATAGGCCGCGTCCGACGCGTTGACATCCAGCGGAAGCAGCGGCACCCCCCGCCGCCGCGCGTCCGCGAGCAGCAGCCGCTTCGGGTACATGCCGGGGTCGTGCGTGAGCAGCCCCGCGTAGAAGGCGGCGGGGCGGTGCGCCTTGAGCCAGGCCGACTGGTACGAGGGCACGGCGAACGCGACGGCGTGCGCCTTGCAGAACCCGTACGCGCCGAACGCCTCGACGATCTCCCAGGTCCGCTCGACGACCTCCTCCGCGTAGCCGCGTCCGCGCGCCCGCTCGGCGAACCAGGCCTTCACCCGGCCCACCTGTCCGGGGTCCGACAGGGCCCGCCGCGTGTAGTCGCCGAAGGCGAGACCGCAGCCGGTCATCACGTCCAGGATGCGGATGATCTGCTCGTGGAAGACGACCACTCCGTACGTGTCCTCCAGTACGGGCTTCAGGTCCTCGTGCGGGTACCGGGGCGCCTGCCGGCCGTGCCGCGCCTTGATGAACGGGTCGACCATGTTCGCCGCGACCGGTCCGGGGCGGAACAGCGAGATGTCCACGACGAGGTCGTGGAAGGTCTCGGGCTGCAGCCGCGCGATGAGGTCCCGCTGGCCGGGCGACTCGGTCTGGAAGCAGCCGAGCGTCTGGGAGCTCTTGATGAGCGCGTACGTCTTCGGGTCGCCCGGCGGCACCTGCGCGGGGTCGTCGAGGTCGATGTGCCGCCCGGTGGTCCGTTCGATCTCGGCGACGGCGTGCGCCATCGCGGACTGCATGCGCACCCCGAGCACGTCGAGCTTGAGCAGCCCGAGGTCCTCCACGTCCTCCTTGTCGAACTGGGACATGGGGAAGCCCTCGGTGCTGGTCGGCACGACGGGGGTGCGGCGCAGCAGCGCGGTGTCGGAGAGCAGCACCCCGCACGGGTGCATGGCGATGCCGCGCGGCAGACCGTCGAGCGCCTCGACCAGGTCCCACAGCCGCGGCCCGTACGCCTGCGGGTCGATGCCGCGCAGTTCCGGCAGTTCCTGGAGGGCGGCGCGGGCGTCGCGGGCGCGGATGTGCGGGAAGGACTTGGCGAGCCGGTCGACCTCGCCCGGGTTCAGTCCGAGGGCGAGGCCGACGTCGCGCACGGCGTGCCGCACCCGGTAGGTCTCGGGCATGGAGACGGTGGCAACCCGCTCCGGGCCGAAGCGCTCCAGGATCGCGCGGTAGACCTCGAGCCGGCGGGCGGACTCCACGTCGATGTCGATGTCGGGCAGTTCGGTGCGCCGCTCGGACAGGAACCGCTCCATGAGCAGTCCGTGCTCGACCGGGTCGGCGGTGGCGATGCCGAGCAGGTGGCTGACCAGGGATCCGGCGCCGGAGCCGCGGGCGGCCACCCGGATGCCGAGGTCCCGGGTGTCGGCGACCACCTGGGCGACGGTGAGGAAGTAGGCGGCGTAGCCGAGCCGTTCGATCAGGCCGAGCTCCTCCTCCAGACGGCCCCAGTACTCCGGCTGCCGGTCGTAGCGGCGGGCGAGCATCGCGGCGGCGCAGCGCGAGCGCAGCACCCGCTCGGGGGTGCGCCGGGCGGCGCCGACGAGGTCCGGTTCGGGGAAGTGGACGCGGCCGAGGCCCAGGTCGTCCTCGGGGTCGACGCGGCAGGCGGCGGCGGTCTGCTCGGTGACGTCGAGGAGGCGGCGGGCGGTGTTCGCGCGGTAGCCGGCGGCCTCGGCGACGCGCAGGGCGAGGTCCGCCATGCCGTCTCCGGGCTTGAGCCAGCGCTCGCCGCCGTCGAGCCCGGCGCGCGGGTCGATCGGGACGAGCCGGCGCGCCGAGTCGAGGACGTCGGCGACCTCACCCTGTCCGGGGTCGGCGTAGCGCACGGCGTTGGTCAGGACCGGCATGATCTTCTGTTCGACGGCGAAGCCGAGGGCGCGGGCGGCGAGCCGCAGCGAGCCGGGTCCGGTCCCGCCGCGCCCGTGGTGGACCGCCTCGATGCGCAGCGCCGCGTCCCCGTACCGCTCCCGCCAGGGGGCGAGCAGCCGGGCCGCGCGGTCGGGGCGTCCGGCAGCCAGGGCGCGGCCGACGTCGGAGTCGGGGCCGAGCAGCACGGTGACGTGGTCGCCCACGGTGGTGTCCCAGGGCAGCAGGGGGCGCGCGCCGTCGGGGAGGTCCCGGTGGGCGGCGGTGACGAGGTCGCACAGGGCGGCCCAGCCGGCCGCGCCGTCGCGGGCGAGGAACACGGCGCGCTGGGCCGACTCGTCGACGAAGGCGCCACCGCGGGCCGGGGTGCGCCGGCGCTCGGTGCGGCCCGCGGCCTCCTGCGGTGCGGCGACCGCGAGGTCGACGCCGAACAGGGGACGGATGCCGGCCCGGCTCGCCGCCTTGGCGAAGCGGACGGCGCCGCCGAGGGTGTCCCGGTCGGTCAGCGCGAGCGCGTCCATCTCCCGCTCGGCGGCCCGCTCGGCGAGCGCGTCGGGGTGTGAGGCGCCGTACCGCAGGGAGAACCCGGAGGCGGTGTGGAGATGCGTGAAGCCCCGCATCCGAACCACCTCGCTACCCTGCCCCCTCCTGCCTGACCTGCCACGCGTGCCCCATCGGGCCCGCTCTCCTCACCATAAACCATGTTCGAATATCTGTGCGAATACTCGTGCGGACCCGCTCCCCGCTGCACCCGTTCGGCCCTCCCCGACTGCACGCGGGCGGGGCCCACCGGACCGTGGGGGCATGAAGTTCGCCGACGAGTTCAAGGCCGCCGTCACCCCACGAGCCGCGCTGCTCGTCATCGGGGTGCTCGCCCTGCAGCTCCTGTTCATCACCTCCTACGTGGGGGCGCTGCACAGCCCCGAGCCGAAGGACGTGCCGTACGGCGTCGTGGCCCCCGTGCCGGCCGTCGCCCAGCAGGCCGAGCAGCGGCTCGACCAGTTGCCCGGGTCGCCGCTCGATCCACGGGTGGTCGCCGACCGGGAGACGGCACGGCAGCAGATCATGGACCGGAAGATCGACGGCGCCCTGATCATCGACCCCCGGGGCACCACCGACACCCTGCTCGTCGCGTCCGGCGGCGGCGCGGCCCTCTCGAACGTCCTGCAGGTCCTGACCGTCCGGATCGAGGCCGCCGAGCAGCGCACCGTGCGCACGATCGACGTGGCCCCCGCCTCGTCCGAGGACTTCAACGGGCTGTCGTCGTTCTACCTCGTCATCGGCTGGTGCGTCGGCGGCTACCTGTGCGCCTCGATCATGTCGATCAGCGCCGGGGCGCTGCGCGCGAGCCCGCAGCGCGCGGGCATCCGGATCGGGGCCATGGCGCTGGTCTCGGTCGTCGGCGGCATCGGCGGCGCGCTCATCGTCGGCGACACCATCCTGGGCGCGCTGCCGGGCTCCTTCTGGGGGCTCACCGGGCTAGGCGCGCTGGTCACCTTCGCGGTCGGCGCGATCACCCTGGCCCTCCAGGAGCTGACGGGCGTCGTCGGCATCGGCCTCGCCGTGCTGCTCGTCGTCGTGGCCGGCAACCCGAGCGCGGGCGGCGCCTTCCCGCTGCCGATGCTGCCCCCGTTCTGGCAGGCGATCGGACCGTGGCTGCCACCGGGCGCCGGCACCTGGGCGGCCCGTTCGATCGCCTACTTCGAGGGCAACGCCCTGACAAAGTCCCTCCTGGTCCTCTCCGCCTGGGCGGTCCTGGGCGTCGCGGTCACCCTGCTGGTGGCGGCCCTGCGCGAACGCAAGCACCGGCCCGCGCAGAGCTAGCCCGACGAACAGGAAGAAGGGGCACCCCGCACACGCGGGGTGCCCCTTCTTCGTTCTGTTCCGGCGTTCGGTCAGCCGATCTGCGTGCCCGTGGCGGAGAGCGCCTCGGTCACCGGCTGGAAGAACGTCTCGCCGCCCGACGTGCAGTCGCCGCTGCCGCCGGAGGTGAGGCCGATCGCCTTGTCGCCGGAGAACAGCGAGCCGCCGCTGTCACCGGGCTCGGCGCACACGTCGGTCTGGATCAGGCCGTTGACGATGTCGCCGTTGCCGTAGTTCACGGTGGCGTCCAGGCCGGTCACCGTGCCGTCGTGGACCTGGGTGGTGGAGCCGGAGCGGGTGACCTTCATGCCCACGGTCGCGTCGGCGGCCCCGGTGATCTGCTGCGCGGAACCGTTGTAGAGGTTCACCTCGCTGGGGTGCGGCACGTCCGCGGTGTACTTCACGAGCCCGAAGTCGTTGTCCGGGAAGCTGGACTGCTCGTTCGTACCGATCTCCTGGCCGCTGGAGTCCGACCAGGTGGAGATCGCCTCGGTGCAGTGGCCCGCGGTGATGAAGTACGGCTCACCGCCCTTGACCACGTTGAACCCGAGGGAACAGCGGCCGCCGCCCCCGGTGATGGCGTCGCCGCCCGCGACGAAGGGCTTGAACTCACCCTGGGTGCGCTTGAGTTCGGCCTTGCCGCCGAGCCCGTCGACCACCTTGCTCAGCTTGGCCCAGGCCGCGCCCTCGACCGTGCGGTCGGCGGTGACGACGACCTTGTTGGTGGCCGGGTCGGTGGCCCAGGAGGTGCCCGGGATGGTGGCGTCGTTCTTCAGGGTGGTGCGGGCGCTCTTCAGCGCGGCGAGCGAGTTCTGCACGATTCTGGCCTTGGCGCCGACCGCCTCGACGGTCTTGACGGCGTCCTCGCTCAGCACGTTCATCACGAGCTGCTTGGTGCGGGCGTCGTAGTAGCTGCCCGCCGAGTCGGCGCCCAGATCCTTCGTCAGGGCCGAGGCGAGATCCCCGGCCTTGGCGACGGAGAGCGTACGGGGCGTCTGGACCGGGGTCTCGGTGCTGGCGTTCGCGGTCTGGAAGGTGATGCCCGCGGCGGCCAGGGCGAGTATTCCGCCTCCGGCGATCGCGGCACGCCGCTTGGACATGCGTCGGTGCTTCAACTCTCGTCCTCCTGTGGGGGGTCGGGAACCGGCCCGATGTGGGGGTGGACCGGCTCCGTGAGGCTGACGCGCCCCACTATTCCCACGGACCCCACTCGCACACAACCCCGAATTCAAGACCCACCGAGGACGGGACAAGCGGCACGAGAAGCCCCGCCCGGCGATTGCCGGGCGGGGCTTCCCACCTACTGGCTGCTGCGACAGGACGTACCTGAACCGACGTCAGGTCAGTACACGTGCACCCCGTACGCGCTGAGCGCCTCGGTGACCGGCTGGAAGAACGTCGTACCGCCGGAGGAGCAGTTGCCGCTGCCGCCGGAGGTCAGCCCGTACGCCTTGGTGCCACCGTAGAGCGGACCGCCGGAGTCACCGGGCTCGGCGCAGACCGTGGTCTGGATGAGGCCGGAGACGATGTCGCCGCCGCCGTAGTTCACGGTGGCGTTGAGGGCGGTGACCCGGCCGCTGTGCGTGCCGGTGGTGGAGCCGCGCCGGTAGACCGTGGTGCCCACGGACGGCGTGGCGGCGCTCGTGATGTCCTGGCTGCCGACGGTGCCGGACTTGGTCACGGAGCTGTTCGTGTAGCGCACGATGCCGTAGTCGTTGCCCGGGAAGCTGGACCCGGCGGTGGAGCCGAGGGTCGTCGAGTGCGACGAGTTCGACCACCAGGTGCCCGCGCCGTCGGTGCAGTGACCGGCGGTCAGGAAGTAGTAGTTGCCGCTGCTGTCCTGGACGTTGAAGCCGAGCGAGCACCGCCAGCTGCTCGCGTAGATGGCGTCGCCGCCGGAGATCAGCTTCTTGAAGGTGCCCGGTGTGCGCTCGATCTTGAGCGCGCCCGCGTTGGCGCCGGCCTCCTGACGGATCTTGTTGATCTCCGCCTGCGAGACCGTGCTGTCGACGGTCACGACGACCTGCTTGGTCTTCGCGTCGACGGCCCACGCGGTACCGGCGACATCGGCGCCCCGCACCGCGTCGGTGGTCTGCGCGAGTTCGGCGGCCGTGAAGGTCTGCGGGGTCTCGGCGGCGTGCGCGCTGGGTACGGCGAACGCCGCAGCGGCCAGCAGCCCGGTGCCCGCGGCGATCAGCCGGGTCCGTCTCGCCGTGCCGCTGAGGGGGGTGGTGCGCTTGATCCTCACTGGTCGTTCCTCCCGTAGGGAAGTCGGGGGCCCGCGTGGGGTCGGGGCCCGGTGAGGCGCAGCCAGGACCCCGGCCCGCGGTCCGGATTCCGAACGCGACGTGACCCTGACAAGCGCTGATCGGGAGTATTCGGGTTCTCAACTACCCGGCACAAGGGTGCCTTTCGGCCTTCCACCGGTTCTCCGCAAGCACGACGGCATGCCCCGACGGCTTCACGCCGCCGGGGCCCGGCTCGCCCTGTCAGACGGCGAGGGGCGCGGTCAGGTTCCGTTCGCCCGCGTCGACGGCCACCGGCAGGGTGTTGCCCGGGGGCGGGAAGGGGCAGACGAAGTGGTCGGCGAAGGCGCAGTTGGGCAGCACGGCGCGGTTCAGATCGACGGTCGTGCGGCCTTCGGCGCCGGGGGCGTCCGCGTACAGGAAGCGGAAGCGGTACGTGCTCTTCCCGCTGGTGGCGTCGGCGAACACGGCCCAGAGCCGGCCGTCGGGCAGCCCCGTCACGCGCAGGGTGTGACGGCTGCCGTCGAGCGTGAAGGACAGCTCCCCGGCGAGCCCGAGCCCGCGCTCCACTCCGTCCGCGTTCCCGACCCGGATCTCGCGGGCCTCGTCGTACGGCGTGAACTGTGCGGGGAGGGTCCAGCGCGGGTCGTGGGGCGCGATGTCGATCCCGGTGAAGGCGGTACGGGTGGGGGCGGCGGGGTCGAAGTCCCGTACCGCCCACAGGCCTTCACGGACGATGACGACGAGCCGCCGCTCGCCGAGCGGCACGGTGGTGTCGGCGGCCAGTCTGAGCTCGCCCGTCGTCGCGTATCCGTCGTCCGGGCCCGCGGTGAGGACGACGGCGTCGCCGTCGGCGCGCCACCGCCCGGGGATGGCCGGAAGTTGCCCTTCCGGATGGTCGGCGAGCCAGTGGGTGCCGGCGAGGGCGAGCGGGCCGTGCGGGGCACGGACGGCGGCGGTGCGCTCCTCGTGCCACTGCTTCCGGAGGTCGGCGGCGTCGGTCATGCGGTGGGGATCCTTTCGTGGCGCGGTGCCGGGACGGGCAGCCCGAGGTGGGAGCGCAGGGTCGTGCCGGTGTATTCCGTGCGGAAGACGCCGCGCTCCTGGAGGAGGGGGACGACCTGGTCGACGAAGTCGTCGAGGCCGCCCGGGGTGAGGTGCGGGACGAGGATGAAGCCGTCGGCGGCCCCGGCCTGCACGAAGGTGTCGATCTCGGCGGCGACCGCGGCCGGGGTGCCGATGAAGGACTGACGGCGCGTGGTCTCGATGACGGTCTGCCGGATGGACAGGCCCTTGTCGCGGGAGAGCGCCCGCCACTTCTCGGCCAGTTCGAACACGTCGCCGCGGTGGGTGCGCCCCTGGGAGAGCCCGGTGCCGGGCACCGGGTCGATGTCGGGCAGCGGTCCGTCCGGGTCGTACGCGGAGAGGTCGACGCCCCAGACCTGTTCGAGGATGAGGAGCGCGTTCTGCGGGGAGACCTGCTGCCGGCGGATCTCGGCGGCCTTCTCCTGGGCCTCCTCCGCGGTGTCGCCGAGCACGAAGGTGACGCCCGGCATGATCTTGAGGTCGCCCTGGGCACGTCCGTAGCGGGCGAGGCGGCCCTTCACGTCGGCGGAGAAGGCGCGGCCCGCCTCCAGCGTCCCGTGGCGCGTGAAGATGACGTCGGCGGCGGACGCGGCGAACTCGCGGCCCTCGTCGGAGTCGCCGGCCTGGATCACGACCGGGTGTCCCTGCGGCGGGCGCGCCGGCCCGAGGTCGCCCTCGACGGTGAAGTGCTGTCCCGCGTGGCGGAACGTGCGCTCGGCGCCGGCGTCCCACACCTGCCGGGCCACGTCCACGAACTCGGCGGCCCGGGTGTACCGGTCCGCGCGGTCGAGGAAGCCGCCGCGCCGGAAGTTCTCCCCGGTGAACGCGTCGGAGGAGGTCACCACGTTCCACGCGGCGCGGCCCCGGCTCAGGTGGTCCAGGGTGGCGAAGCGGCGCGCGGTCTCGTACGGCTCGTTGAAGGTGGCGTTGACCGTGGCGGCGAGCCCGAGCCGGTCCGTGACGGCCGCGAGGGCGTTCAGGACGGTGATCGACTCGGGGCGGCCGACGACGTCGAGGTCGTGGATGCGCCCCTTGTGCTCGCGCAGCCGCAGCCCCTCCGCGAGGAAGAAGAAGTCGAACAGGCCACGTTCGGCGGTGCGGGCCAGGTACTCGAAGGACGTGAAGTCGATCTGGGAGCGCGACCGGGGGTCGGCCCAGACGGTGGTGTTGTTGACGCCCGGGAAGTGCGCGGCGAGGTGCACCTGCCGGGGCCCCGTGGATGTCGTGGGTGTGGTGGTCATCGCCGCTCCCCCGCGGTGGCGTACTGGTTGACGGGCCGGGCGAGCCCCAGGTGTTCGCGCAGGGTGCTGCCCGGATAGAAGGTCCGGAACAGGCCGCGGTGCTGGAGCAGCGGCACCGTTGCGTTGACGAGGCGTTCCAGGTCGCGGCGCGGGTCGAGCGGCGTGAGGTGGAAGCCGTCGGCGGCGCCCTCCCGGTGCCGGTCGGCGATGAGGTCGGCGAGGTCGACGGGCCCGCCGCGGTACAGCGGGCCGTCCTCGGTGGGCAGCGGGCCGCCGCCGTGGCCGGGCCGCGCGGCGCGCTCCCCCGCACTGAGGTCGATGCGCAGCGCCGCGAGGACCCGCAGGGTGTCGGGGTCGCGCCCGAGTTCGGCGGCGCGGCGGCGCAGCGCGGTCCGGGCGGCGGCGAGCCGGTCCGGTTCGGCCTCGGCGACGAGCGCGACGTCGGCGTGCCGGGCGGCGGCCTCGGCGGCGTGGGGCGAACCGGCGTCGACGACGACCACGGGGTGGCCCTGCGGCGGGCGCGGCACGATGGACGGGCCGCGCACGGAGAAGGTCGGTCCCTCGTGGTCGACGTGGTGGAGCCTGTCGCGGTCGACGAAGCGGCCGGTGGCGACGTCCCGGATCTCGGCGTCGTCCTCCCAGCTGTCCCACAGCTTGCGGGCCGCGTCGACGACGTCGCCGGCCTCCTCCCACAGGGCGACGGGGTCGGCCGGGTCCCGGCGTCCGAAGAGCCGGGCCTCGGCGGCGCCGGTGGAGACGTCGGGCCGCCAGCCGGCCCGGCCGCGGCTCACCCAGTCGAGGGTGGCGACCGCGGCCTGCACGTGGAACGGCTCGGTGTGGGTGGTGGTGACGGTCGGCACGAGTCCGATCCGGGTGGTGCGGGGCGCGAGCCGGGACAGGACGGCGAGTCCGTCGGGGCCCGGTGCGGCGAACGAGTCGTGCAGCGTCACGAAGTCGAGCGCGCCGTGCTCGGCGAGCCGGACCGCGCGCTCGTACGGCTCGGCCTCGTAGGTGTCCGGGAGGTCGACGGCCGCGGCGAGGTGCAGCGACCGGCGTCCGGCGGGACGGGTGGTCATGGGTGGCGGACCTCTCTGGGAGAACCGGTGGCGGGGGCGGTCACGGCTTGGGCAGGCCCGGCGGGTTGATCTCGGACTTCGGCACGGCCTCGCTCGACAGGCCCCAGCGCTTGAGCACACGCGCGTAGGAGCCGTTCTCGATCACGTGGTCGAGCGCGGCGGCGTACGCGTCGACGAGGCCGCTGTCCTTCTTCGTGGTCGCGGCGATCTTGCCCTGGACGAGGTCGCCGCCGCCGGAGATGGTGCCGATGATCTGCGACTGGCCCGCGGAGGCGACGTGGTAGGCGGAGGCGGGGCTCGGGCCGAGGTAGGCGTCGATGCGTCCGGACTGGAGCGCCAGGTAGTAGTCGGTGTCCTTCTGGAAGTACTTGATGGCGACGGGCTTGCGGCCGGCCTTCTCGTTCTGCTCGCTCCAGTCGACGAGGATCTTCTCCTGGTTGGTCCCTGAGGAGACGGCGATGGTCTTCCCCGCCACGTCCTCGGGGCCCTCGACCCGCCAGTCGGTGCCCTTCTTGGCCTCGAAGGCGATGTTGTCGAGCCGATAGGTGGCGAAGTCGTACTTCTCCTTGCGCTCCTCGGTGACCGTGACGTTGGAGAAGACGGCGTCGAACTTTCCGCTGTCGAGGCCGACGAAGAGGTTCTCCCAACTGACCTGTTCGGGCTGGAGCTTGAGGCCGAGCGTGTCGGCGACGAGGGTGGCGAGGTCGATCTCGGAGCCGATCCGGGTCTTGTCGTCGGTGGCGAAGAAGCCGAGCGGTGGCGAGGCGTCGGCGCTGCCGCCGAGCCGGAGCGTGCCGCGCCTGCGCACGGACTCGGGGACCAGCGCGGCGATGGCGTCGACCTTCTTGCCGCGGATGCGGTTCTGGTCGGGGCCGATGTTGACGTTCCCTACCTTCTTGGCGCCGGCGGCGCCCGCTCCGCCCGTGCGGGTGGCGGCGTCGCTGTCACCTCCGCAGGCGGCGAGCAGGGGCGCCGCGGCGAGGGCGGCGAAGGAGGCGACGAGGGCACGGCGGTTCAGCACGGGAGTTCTCCTCAGCGGTGAAGCGATCGGAAAGGAAGGGGAGTTCAGAGGACCTTCGACAGGAAGGCCTTGGTGCGGTCCTCGCGGGGCGCGTCCAGGACCTCGGCGGGGGCGCCCTGCTCGACGATGCGGCCCTCGTCCATGAAGACGACGGTGTCCGCGACCTCGCGGGCGAAGCCGATCTCGTGCGTGACGACGATCATCGTGGTGCCCTGGTGGGCGAGGTCCTTGATGACGTCGAGGACCTCGCCGACGAGTTCGGGGTCGAGCGCGGAGGTCGGCTCGTCGAACAGGAGCAGCTTGGGTTCCAGGGCGAGGGCGCGGGCGATGGCGACGCGCTGCTGCTGGCCGCCGGAGAGTTGGCGGGGGTAGGCGTCCGCCTTGTCGCCGAGCCCGACCCGGTCGAGCAGCCGGCGGGCGGACTCGAGGGTCTCGGCGCGGGGCCGCTTCAGGGCGGAGACCGGCGCCTCGATGACGTTCTCCAGGACGGTCAGGTGCGGGAACAGGTTGAAGTTCTGGAAGACGAAGCCGATGTGGGTGCGCTGCTTGAGGACCTCGCGCTCGCGCAGCTCGTACAGCTTGTCGCCGGACCTGCGGTAGCCGACGAGGGCTCCGTCGACGCTGATCCAGCCGCTGTCGACCTTCTCCAGGTGGTTGATGGTGCGCAGCAGCGTCGACTTGCCGGAGCCGGACGGGCCGAGGACGACGGTGACCTCGCCGGTGCGGACCTGGAGGTCGATGCCGCGCAGGACCTCCAGCGGGCCGAAGCTCTTGTGCACGGACTTGATGTCGACCATGGGGGCGGCTTCAGGGGTCGGCGTGGCGGCGCTCATCGGGTGGTGCCTTTCGCGTAGTGACGTTCGACGTAGTGCTGGAGTACGGAGAGCGCGCTGGTCAGGAGGATGTACCAGGCGGTGGCGACCATGAGCAGGGGGACGACGCGCCCGTTGCGGCCGTAGATGACCTGCACCTGGTAGAAGAGTTCGCCGATCGCCATGACGGAGACGATCGAGGTGCCCTTGAAGAGGGAGATGACCTCGTTGGCGGCGTTGGGCAGGATCGAGCGCATGGCCTGCGGCAGCACGATGCGGCGGATCTGCCGCAGGCGCGGGATGCCGAGCGCGGCCGCGGCCTCCAGCTGGCCGCCGTCGACGGCGAGCACTCCGCCGCGCACGATCTCGGCGGCGTACGCGGCCTGGTGCAGGGCGAGGCCGAGGACGGCGGCGCTCATCGCGCCGACCAGCCCCATGGTGTCGAAGGAGAAGAATCCGGGCCCGAAGGGGATGCCGAACTGCAGCTCCTTGTAGAGGTAGGCCAGGTTGAACCAGAAGAGCAGCTGCACTATGAGCGGGATCGAGCGGAAGGCCCAGATGTAGCCGAACGCGACGGTCCGCAGGAAGCGGCTGCGCGACAGGCGCATGAAGGCGAGCACGATGCCGAGCGCGAAGCCGAGGGCCGTGCCGTAGAAGGTGAGCTGGAGCGTCGTCCAGACGGCCTTGAGGACGACGTCGGCGGTGAAGAACTCGCCGAACACCTCCCATTCCCAGCCGGGGTTGGTGACGAGCCCGTGCACGAACTGGGCGAGCAGCACGGCGGTCACGGCGATGGCGACCCAGCGCCAGGGGTGCCGCACGGGCACGATCTTCAGCCGGCCCGGGTCGTCGGCGGCGGGCGCCTCGACGGCCTTCACCTCCGTGTCGGCGGAGGTCTTGAGGGGTGGATCGCTGGTCAGAGACATGGGGGTCCTAAGGAAGGGAGGCGGGGGTCGTACGGGGATCAGGCCGCGGCGGCGCGACAGTCCAGGTCGCGCAGGAGGTCGAGCACGGCCCGCGCGGTGGCGTCGTTCTGCCGGAACGAGGGGCTGTTGGTGCGCGGCCGGGTGAAGGCGCCGGCGCCGCGCGCGTTCGTGTGCGGGCCGAGCGCGAAGCGGCGCGGGTGGGCGCTGCCGTCGCGGTGCAGGATCCGGCCGTCGGCGGGGTCGACGGCGAGCAGCCCGGTGGGTGTGGCGGCGGCGCCCTCGGCGTGCAGTTCGCGCAGCAGGCGGTCCCGGGTGCGGGCGAGGGTGGGCTGCGGGAGGCGGGCCTCGACGAGGGCGCGGGCCTCGACGACGGCGCCGGGCACGGTGTCGCCGGTGGCCCGGAAGACGCCGTCCTCCGCGCTCACCCGCACGCCGGCGCCGAGGAAGCGGACGACGCCCGCGCGGGACAGGGCGAGCAGTTGGCGCAGGCGCGGTCCGGGCGGCCCGGAGGCCAGGTAGCTGAAGAAGCCGTGCCACCAGGGGCCGAGGTCGCCGAGCCGGACGAGCTGTCCGTACACGGAGAGCAGGCCGAGGAAGACGGCGAGGTCCTGGTCGTGCGCGGGGTCGTGCCGGCGTTCCAGGTCGGCGGTGAGGTAGCCGCGCAGGGCCTCCTGGAGTTCCTCGGGCGAGCGGTGGCGGATGCCGTCGAGGGGGTGGTCGAGGGCGGTGAGGTCGAGCCGGTCGGCGGGGTCGGGGACGGAGGCGGCGACGAGGGCCTGGAGTTCGGCGCCGAGCGGGTCGGCGGCGGCGTACTTCTCCTCGAAGTCGGTCCAGGCGACGGCGGTGCGCTCGGGGTGCGCGGTGAACAGCCGGTGGTAGTGCGCGAAGCCCAGCTCCTTGTCGATGAGCGGCCACACGTCGCGCCGGAAGTCGAACCCGCCCTCCCTGGCGAGGAGTTCGTCGATCTGCGCGGGTCCGAGGAAGCGGGGCAGCGGCGGCCGCGCGCCCAGCGCGTCGTCCCAGTCGTAGCCGATCTTGGAGTGGTACGGGACGCCGCGCCGGGAGCCGACGTGCAGGACGGGTTCGCGGCCCGAGGGGAGGTAGCGGTCGCCCTCGAAGCGGCCGCCGCGCCCCTCGGTGAGCAGCACCATCAGGTCGACGAAGGCGAGCCCGAAGCCGCGCACGATGACGTCCTGTCCGGGCGCGAGGGCGCTCAGGTCGGAGTCGGCGGTGAAGTCCGGCGGCAGGTGGACGAGCCCGTGGCGTGCCGCGTACGCGCTCAACTCGCGCTGCTCCGCGTCGAGTTCGGCGTCGAGGTGGCCCTGGGTGAGGACGACGGCGTCGGCGAGCAGGGGGCGCGGCCGGTCCTCCAGCCACACCTGCTGGCGGCCGTGCCGGGTGCCGGCCAGGCGCAGGGCGCGCCGTGCGTGGTGGTGGACGACGACGCCCTCGGGCAGGGCGGCGACGGCCTTCTCGTACACCCAGCGCAGATAGCCGCCCTGGCGCCGGCGGTCGGGGAAGGCGCGGCCGTCGAGTCCGGCCCAGGCGTGCAGGGCGGGGCCGGGCAGCACGGGCCCGTCGAGCTCCACGGTGTCGTCGGTGAACATGGTGACGTCCTGGGCCTGCGAGTTCATCCAGAGCAGCGGGGACTGATCCTGGCGCCAGATGCGGCCGCCGCCCGGCGGGTACGGGTCGACGAGGTGGATGTCGAGCCGCCAGGGCCCTTCGCTCTCCTGGGCGTTGGCGGCGATCCGCTCCAGGACACCGGTCCCCCGCGGCCCGGCGCCGACGACGACGAGCGAGCGGCGCGGCGGCCGCGCGGCGCTCATCGGCCGGCTCCGCGCGCGTAGTGCCGCTCGACGTAGTACTGGCCGACGCTGAGCAGGGAGGTGACGACGACGTACCAGAGCGTGGCGACCAGAAGCAGCGGGATGACCTGGTAGGTGCGGTGGTAGACGAGCTGCACGGAGTACAGCAGGTCCTGCACGGCGATGACGCTGACGATGGAGGTGCCCTTGAGGGTGCCGATCAGCATGTTCCCGGCGGGCGGGACGATGGAGCGCATCGCCTGCGGCAGCACGATGCGGCGCAGGCGCCGGACGCGGCCGAGTCCCAGCGCCTGGGCGGCCTCGATCTGGCCGCGGTCGACGGAGAGGATGCCGCCGCGCACGACTTCGGCGGCGTACGCGGCCTCGTGCAGGGTCAGTCCGACGACGGCGACGGTGACCGGGCCGAACAGGTCGACGGTCCTGATGCCGAGGATGTGCGGGTACAGGGCGCCGATGTTGAACCAGAACAGCAGCTGGACCAGGATCGGCATGGAGCGGAACAGCCACACGTAGCCCCAACTGACCGCGCGGAGCACGGGGTTGGCGGACAGGCGCAGTACGGCGAGCAGGGTGCCGAGGGCGAAGCCGAGGGCCATCACGAGGGCGGTGAGCCACAGGGTGAGGCCGAGGCCGCGCAGCACGGCCGTGGTGGTGAAGTAGTCGGCGACGACGCCCCATTGGAAGGCCTCGTTGCGAAGGACCGAGTTCACGGCGAGGCCGAGCAGGGTGAGCACGAGGGCGGCGGCGAGCCACTGGCCGGTGCGGCGCCGCGGGACGATGCGGGGCAGCGCGGGGCCGGATTCGGCCCGCCGGGGCGGTGACTTGGTGAGGGTCTGTGAGGACATGGCAGGCTCCGATGGCCGGAACTCCGGCACGGTCTTGCCTTCACGTCTGCGGTCTTGCCGGCACCGAGCCCCTCAGCAGCGGTACCGCACCGAGAGTAAGGGGCCGTTCACGTCCTCTGTCAAGGGTGTCCACACTGTGAGCCGTACGTCTCAAGCGAGTTGACGCGGAAACGGATGCCTGTTCCACTTGGCTCATGCATCCGCAGCAGTGGCTGGTCACGCGCTCCCACATCGACTTCGGTCGAGTGTGGTCCGCGTCTTGTTGATGCCCTTCCGGCGTCCTCTTCGCGACGCCCGCTGACGCCCGCGCTCACCCCGCGCGCGTCACGCCCTTCTCGCTCCACCTCTTCATGCGACGGATCCCTCGGATCCGCAGCACTCACGCGTCCGTACGCGCGGCACCCGTGCCGTGCGCCCCTTCGCGCCTTCACCTCGCTGCACCCTCCCCTCCCCTCGCTCCACCCTGCTTCCGCACCGCCGTAGAAGGGCATCCACCTCGCCATGCGCTCCTCCACCCTGACCTCCGCCTTCGCGCTGATCACCGTCGCGGCCCTCGGACTGACCGCGTGCGGTTCCGGCGACGCCACGGACGCGGCGCCCGCGGGCGCCGCGAAGAGCGACAAGATCCCCACCCAGGACGTGACCTCGTCCGTACGGGAAGACCCCGCCGCCGCGAAACTCCTGCCCGCCTCCGTCCGGAAGAAGGGCAGCCTGAGACTCGCGGTGACCGTGGGCGGCACCCCGCCGGGTTCGTCCTATCTGCCGGACGGGAAGACGATCGCCGGCCAGGACGTGGACTTCGCGCGGGCCGTCGCCAAGGTGCTCGGCATCGAGCTGCACCAGGAGGTCGCGAGCTTCGAGGCGATCCTGCCGGCGCTCGGCAGCGGCAAGTACGACCTGGGCACGGGCAACTTCGGCGTCACCGACGAACGCCGCAGGACCATCGACTTCGTCACCTACATCAACGACGGTCAGGGCTTCGCCGTCCGCGAGGACAGCGACCTCAAGAAGGTCACCGACCTGAAGCAGCTGTGCGGGCTGAACGTGGCGACGGGCGCGGGCACGACGTTCGAGGCGACGCTGGAGGAGAACAAGGGCGTCTGCGCGGACACGGGCGAGAAGGCGTACAGCGTGAAGACGTACGCGGAGTCGAGCGCGGTCTGGTCGTCGCTGCAGCAGGGCCGCTCGGACGTCGTGATGAGCACGATCAACGGGCTGCGCTACGCGGTGGAGCACCAGGAGGGGCTGCGCTTCCTCAACGAGTTCCACCGGCTCGACGTGGGCTTCGCGTTCAAGAAGGGCACCCCGCTCGCGCCGGCCTTCCAGGCTGCGGTGAACAAGCTGATCGCGGACGGCACGTACACCCGCATCCTGAAGAAGTGGGGTACGGGGCCGTCCGCGATCGAGCGGTCCCGGATCTCGCCTCCGGAGATCAAGGACTGAGCCGGGCCGGGCCGGAGGTCAGACCCCGACCGGGCGGCGGCCGCGGGTGCGGACGCCGATGACCTGGTCCATGAGCGCCCCGAGGACGTCACGGACGGAGGCGCGGGCCCGCGCGTCGCACTCTACGACCGGGACCTCGTCGCCGACGCCGAGCGCCTCGCGGATCTCGGCGAGCTCGAAGCGCTCGGCACCGTCGAACCGGTTCACGGCGAGCACGAACGGCGTGCCCTGCGCCTCGAAGTAGTCGAGCGCGGGGAAGCAGTCCTCGATGCGTCGCGTGTCGACCAGCACGATGGTGCCGATCGCGCCCTCCACCAGGTCGTCCCAGAGGAAGGAGAACCGGTCCTGTCCCGGGGTGCCGAACAGGTAGAGGGCGAGGGAGGCGTCGAGGGTGATCCGGCCGAAGTCCAGGGCCACGGTCGTGGTCGTCTTGCCCTCGACGCCGTCGAGCGAGTCGACACCGAGCGACACCTGGGTGATCGCGGCCTCGGTGTCCAGGGGTTCGATCTCGGAGACCGCACCGATGAACGTGGTCTTGCCGACGCCGAGTCCACCGCTGACCACGATCTTCACGGCCAGCGGCGCGCGGCGTTCAGAGCGCCCTGACATGGTCTCTGATCCTTTCGAGGGTGTGGAGCGGAAGCTCCGCGGGTTGCGAACAGGTCAGGTGACCGCTGACGACGAGGTCGGAGACGAGCACCTTGGCGACGCCGAGCGGCACCTCCACCGCCTCCGCGATCTGGGCGACGGTGGTGGCCTGCGCGCACAGCGCCACGATCCGCCGGCGCTCGAAGGCGAGGGGCGCGGCCCCCTCCACCGGGTCGGTGGCGACCACGAGCGTCTCCAGGCGCAGATCGGCCTGGGCGGGCAGCGCGCGGCCGCCGGTGATGATGAAGGGACGGACGAACTGGGTGTCCGCGGCGTCGTCGTCCTCCGCCCCACGGGGTCGGTCGGTGCTCATCGCGGCAGCGTCTCCCGCAGGTCGGCGATGAGCATCGGGTTGAGCAGGTCACCGGCCCGCTCGGCGAGGACGGCCATCTCGTAGCCGACGAGGCCGAGTTCGCCGCTGCTGTCGGCGAGCACGCCGAGGCAGGAGCCGTCCCGGATCGCGGAGACGAGCAGGAAGCCGCGGCCCATCTCGATCATGATGAGTTTGACCCCGTCGAAGCCGTAGCGCTTGGAGGCGCTGCGGGCGAGGCTGGACAGGCCCGACACGATCGCGGACAGATGGTCGGCCTCGGTGCGGCCCAGTCCGTCGGAGACCGCGATGAGCAGTCCGTCGGAGGAGACGGCCACGGCGTCGCGGACCCCGTCCGTGTTGCGGACGAAGTTGGCGAGGAGCCAGTTGAAGGTCTGCGAGTCGCCTCGCGTGTCGACGGTGCTCACTTCTCGCCCTTCCCTTCGGCTTCGGTCCCGGAGGTGCCCGAGGTGGTGCCCGAGGTCTTCGACTGCTCGGCGGCGGCCCGCTCCCGCTCCACGCTGATGGCGCCGCGCATATGGGCGCTGCGGAGGCTGGAGAGCATGCCCGACACCTGGTCGGGGCCGCGCTCGACGGCCGGTGCCGGGGGCGCGGGGCGCTCCGGCTCCCCGCTCTCCCGCACGACCTTGGCGATGGCGCTGCGCTGGGGGCGCTTGACCAGGCCGTTGCGGGTGCGGGCGGCAGACGGCGCGGCGGCGCTCACGGCGGCGGGTTCCCTGACCGGGCCCGGCTCCGGGGCGGCGTCCGCGCCCGCGCCGTGCGCCGCGGGCTCGCGCTCGGCGCGCGGGGCCGGCAGGTCGACGGGGCGGCGCCCGCCGTCGGCGGACTTCCTCCCGGCCGCGGCGGCCTTGGCGGCCTTCTTCTTGTCCTTGGCGGTGGGCTCGGTGAGGAGCGTCGCCGGGATGAGGACCCGCGCGACGACACCGGCGGCGGGGGCCTCGCCGAGCCGTACCTCGATGCCGCACCGGCGGGCGAGGGCGCCGACCACGAAGTGGCCGAGGAACCGGGTGGGTTCGGCCATGAACCCGGCCGCGCCGGACAGTCGTACGTTGGCCTCGGCGAGCGCCTTGCTGTCCATGCCGTGGCCGTGGTCGACGATGGCGACGAGGTAGCCCTCGCTGGTGCGCCGGCCCTCGATCTCGACCTCGGACTCGGGCGGCGAGAAGCTCAGCGCGTTCTCCACCAGCTCGGCGAACAGGTGGGCGACCTCGGCGACGTGCAGTCCGCTGATGTGCGCGGTGTCGACGCGGCGCAGCGTGACGCGGCGGTACTCCTCGACCTCGGAGAGCGAGGCGCGCAGGACGTCGGTCATGGAGAGCGCGGTGGACCAGGTGCGCGGGCTGGACTCGCCCGCGAGCACGAGCAGCGACTCGGCGTTGCGGCGCATGCGGGTCGCGAGGTGGTCGAGCTCGAAGAGGTTGGCGAGGGTGTCCGGGTCGGCGTCCTCGTGCTCCAGCCGGTTGATGAAGCTGATCTGACGGCGGACCAGGTTCTGGTTGCGGCGGCCGAGGCTGACCAGCGACTCGGTGGCGTTGCGGCGCAGCACGGCCTGCTCGGTGGCGAGGTCGAACGCGGCGCGCTGCACCCGGTCGAAGGCCTCCGCCACGTCACGGACCTCGGCGCCCGCGTGGGCGTCCGGGGTGAGCGGCTCGGGCGGGTCGGGCTGTTCGCCGTCCGCGGCCTGTACGGCGGCGACGGCCTTGGGCAGCCGGACCCCGGCGACGTCGCGGGCCTGGTCGGCGAGCCGGCTGAGGGGACCGGACACGGAGCGGACGCAGTTGCGGGCGAGCGCGCCGACGGCGGCGGCCATGACGAGGGCGAACACCAGGAAGAGCAGCAGGTCGAGGCCCGCCCGGCGTTCCAGTTCGACGGCGCGGGCCTGGATGTCGTCGCCGATGGAGACCTGGACGCCGCGCAGGCCGTCGATGGTCGCGGTGATCGACTGGTACCAGGACATGGGCGGGATGTCGCGGGCGGAGAGCTTGCCGGCGCCGCGCACGGCGTTGTCCTCGTAGTCGAAGGTGCGCTGCGCCTCGGGGGTGCTCAGGGCGTCGGCGAGGCGCCGGCGCTCGCCCGGGGTGGCGGTGCGCGGCACGGCGTCGAGGGCGGCGAGCCGGCCGGCCCGCATCTGCATGAAGCGGCTGTAGTCGTCGCCCCTGAAGCGGCCGCCGGCGTAGAGGGAGCCGAGCACGATGGCGCGCTCCTCGCCGGTGAACTCCTTGGCGTTGCCGATGACCTGGAGGGTGCGGAACGCGTCGCGCAGCTGCTCGTCCTGGACG
The DNA here is from genome assembly GCF_042749255.1 of Streptomyces sp. NPDC059524. Lineage (NCBI taxonomy): Bacteria > Bacillati > Actinomycetota > Actinomycetes > Kitasatosporales > Streptomycetaceae > Streptomyces > Streptomyces sp. NPDC059524. The sequence goes on from NZ_JBHYTK010000078.1 coordinate 27,644, forward strand.
TCCTCGAGGCCCAGGTCGGGGCGGTCCAGGGCGATCAGGGTGCTGGTGAACCAGTTGAAGGTGGGTTCGACCTTGGCGGTGCCGTTGTCGGCGGACTGGCGGATGCCGGTGAGGGCGTCCAGCCGGCCCATCGTGGCCCGCACCGTGTCGGCGGCCTCGTCGTCGTGCTCGGTGAGCGTGTTCTCGAGGGTGGTGCGCGCGGCGTCGGTGGTCTTGCGCTGCGCGGTCATCGGGGCGCGGAACGAGGTCACGCCGCCGACGTAGCCGAGCGTGAGTCCGCGTTCCTTCTGCAGCTCGTGGACGAAGGCCTGGAGGGTGATCTCGAGCCTGGCGTTGGCGGCGCCGTGGGCCGCGTTGCGGTAGTCGGAGACGTGTCCGGCCGCGATGACGCCGAGGAGGGCGAGCAGTCCGGCGAGACAGATGCCGAGGATGCGGAGCAGGCGGGACCGGATGGTCCGGGGTTTCACGGAGCGGGCGACGGCGTCCTTCACCGACGTCGCCGGTGCGGGGGGCGATGCAAGATCCACGTAATGGCCTTATAGAGAGGGCGAGTTGTCGAAACGTGCGGGTTTCTGTGCACGGTCAACGACCCTCGGGACCTCAGGTCACCCGTCCGGCCGGGGTTTTATATGGACACAACATGAATCGCCTTGATTCCGGGTCCATACAGGGATCCGCCCCTGTCCCGGCGGAGCCGAACACAGGGGCGGTGGGCCACTCCCAGGGGTGAGGGGCGGCGCTCAGCAGTCGCAGCAGGAGAGGCACTCGCAGCACTGGCAGCAGGAGCAGGCCTCGCAGCACGAGCCGTCGCAGTTGCTGCAGCAGCCCTCGCGCTTCTTGCGGGACCAGGCGCCCTCGTACTCGTCGGCGCAGCAGACCTTGCAGGTGCAGCAGAGGCCGATCGCGGCGAAGCAGCCGGCGAAGAAGCCCCGCTTCTCGGGCCGGGGCGGCTTGGCCGGGTCTCCCCCGAAGCCGCCGGATCCGTCGCCGCCGCCCCCGCCGCCGGGGCCGTACGGTCCGCCGGGTCCCTGCGGGCCGCCGCCGTAGGGGTTGTTGGAGCCGTAGGCCTGGTCCGGGGTGAAGGAGCCGTGGCCGGCCGGGCCGTAGGGGCCGGGCTGCTGCGGGTGGCCGTGGCCGGTGGAGCAGGTGGTCGTGCCGAAGGCGCGGTCCACGGAGCGGCCGAGCTCGTGCGCGAGCAGCAGGTGCGCGAGCCGGCCGTCGACGAAGTCGACCTCGCGCAGGGCGAGCCGGATGCCGTGCACGGCGTCGTCGGCGAGCCGGCGGGCCTCGGGCAGCGGGGTGTCGGTGGCGGTCAGCGGGTTCCAGGCACCGGTCTCGGCGTCGGCGCCCTGGTCCTCGACGGCGTCGAGGAGGTGGGCGAGCCGGCCGAAGAGCCGGCCGGCCTCGGCGAGCGGCTCCGCGTTGTGCGGGCGTCCGGCGAGCACGGCGGTGTGCGCGAACGCGGCGGCGGTCGCGGTCTCGGTCGGTTCGGTGACGGTGAGCACGGAGGTGCCGGGTCCGGCGAGGGACTCGACGCCGGCCTGCCGCTCGACGGCGTCGATCAGCACGGCGGTGTCGAACCCGACGTCAGATCCCGTGCGCGCGCCCGCCTTTCCCCAGCTCGCGGCGACCTTGCGGGCCGCGGCGGCGACGGGCCTGCGGGCGAAGACGCCGTCCCGGTCGTCGACGTGGTCGCGGACCTTGGCGGAGGCGAGGACGAGCGAGACGGCGGCGGCGAGCCGGGCTCCCTCGCCCTGGGCGACGGAGGCGGTGCGCATGCCGCGCAGGGGGCAGGGTCCCGCCTGGCGGCGCCACCCTCCGGCCTGGGTGCGCTCGGCCTGAGCCTCCGTCAGGACCGAGACCAGCAAACCGTCATAGTTCGTGACAATTCTGGCGAACTGCCCGTGATCGCCGCGCAGCGCCAGGCAGAGCCCGCACAGGTGGGCCATCCACTGCGTCTTGAGCCCCTCGCCGAGCCGATGGCTGCAGGGCCTGACAATTCCGAACAAGGCGACTCCCCCGTGCGCCGGATGACGATGCGTCAACTGAGGCGCCACGCACCGTCACCGCGTGATGAATCCCGGCGATCCCGGAACGACGGCATCGTACCGAGCGGATCCGGCCCCGGGTTCGTTCACCCGTACGCACCGCAACTCACCCAAACGCCGTGAAGAATCATATTTCACTCACTGTCAGCAGCGGTACCCCGTGCACCCCTTGGGAATGCCGGGATCACGCCGGGTTGACTGTGCACCAGTACCGTCACGAAAACCCCGCGCGGCGACTATCCACTTGGCGCCGCATCTGCATCATGGACGAACATTGGGGATGCACGACATGCGGAACACAGAGGGACCGCTGTGAGAGGAGGCGTCCATGGGATCGGTGCGCAAGGCGAGTGCCTGGCTTGGCCTCGTCGACGACAATGATGACGAGCGTTACTACGACGACGACTACGCCGAGGGGTCCGAGCCCGGAGACGCCTGGGTGACGGACCCGCGGGTGAAGGTCGCCAGCGAGGAGGCCGAGGAGAAGGGCCGCCGGATCGGCACCGTGACCCCGGACAGCTTCCGGGACGCGCGCCGGATCGGCGAGATGTTCCGGGACGGTGTCCCGGTGATCATGAATCTCACCTCGATGGACCCCACCGACGCCAAGCGCGTCGTCGACTTCGCGGCCGGTCTCATCTTCGGTCTGCGCGGTTCGATCGACCGGGTCGCCACCCGGGTGTTCCTGCTGACCCCGGCGGACACGCAGATCGTCTCCGGGCGCGAGGCGGCCGTACAGCCCGACGGGTTCTTCAACCAGAGCTGACCGGCTCCGACGGGGGCGACGGGAAGGGGTGCACCGCCCGGCCGCACGGCCGGGCGCCCGCCCTGTCCCCGCGGCGTCGGTCAGACGACGGGCGACTCGGCCCGGGACGAGGGACGCCGCTGAGCGGCGACCTCCGCGCTCCCGGCGCTCTCCACGCCCTCCGCGTCCGGCGCGCACTGCGCCGCCGGCGCCTCGCACTCCATCCGGCGCGGCAGCTTCAGCGCGGCCAGCGCGCCGAGCAGCAGCAGCACCGCGCTGACGATCAACGTCACGTGCAGTCCGTGCACGAACGCCGCCCGCGCCGCGTCGCGCAGCGAGGCCTCGGCCGAGCTCCCGAGCCGCGCGGCGATCTGGTACGCCTCGCCGAGCGAGTGCCCCGCGGCCTCGCTGTCGGAGGCCGACACCCCGGTGACCCGGGCGAGCCCCGGCGCGTACGCCGCGTTCATCACCGAGCCGAGCAGCGCGATGCCCATGCCCGCGCCGAGCTGGTACGAGGTCTCGCCGATCGCGGCCGCGCCCCCGGCGTCGTCGGCCGGCGCCTCCGTGAGCATCGACTCGTAGGCACCGAAGAGGGTGCTCTGGAAGCCCAGGCCGAGCAGGACGAAGCCGGTGCCGAGCAGCCACGGCCGGTCGTTCTCGCCCATCAGGACGAGCAGCAGCACCGCGCAGGCGGTCAGCGCGAAGCCGTACGCGACCATGCGGCGCGGGCCGAGACGGCGCAGGTTCGCCGAGCCGAGGACGCCCGCGGTCATCGCCGCGAAGGTCAGCGGCAGCATGCGCACGCCGGTCTCCAGCGGGCTGAGGTCGAGCACCAGCTGGAGGTACTGGACGGCGATCAGCTCCAGGCCGACGAGCGCCAGCATCGCGATGACGATGCAGCCGACGGAGGAGGAGAACGCGGCGTTGGAGAACAGCCGCATGTCGATCAGCGGGTGCTCGCGCCGGCGCTGGCGCCGGACGAACAGCAGGAGCAGCGCGACGCCCCCGAGGAAGGGCAGCACGGCGCCCGCGTCGAGGAGGTCCCGCTCGATGCCGAGTTCCTTGATGCCGTAGACGACGCCGAGCACGCCCAGGGCGGCGAGGAGGGCACCGAAGAGGTCCCAGGGGCCGTCCGAGCGCCCCTTGGACTCGGGCACCAGGAGCCGGCACAGCGGGAGCATGACGGCCATCAGCGGGATGTTGATCAGGAAGACCGAGCCCCACCAGAAGTGCTCGACGAGGAAGCCGCCGAGGACCGGGCCGGTGGCGGCGCCGACGGCGGAGACCGCGGTCCACACGCCGATGGCGACGGCCCGCTCGTGCCGGTCGGGGAAGACGTCCCGCAGGATCGACAGGGTCGCGGGCATGATCATCGCGCCGCCGATGCCGAGCAGCGCCCGCGCCGCGATCAGCACCTGGGCGCTGTCGGAGACCACGGCGAGCGCGGAGGCGACGCCGAACAGGGCGTAGCCGAGCAGCAGGATCCGGCGGCGGCCGACGCGGTCGCCGAGGGTACCGAAGAGGATCAGCAGGGAGGCGCAGACCAGTGGATAGGCGTCGCCGATCCACAGCAGTTCGACCGAGGTGGGCTTCAGGTCCTCGGTGACCGAGGGCAGGGCCACGTAGAGGATGGTCGAGTCGAGCGCGACCAGGAGCAGACTCGTGCACAGGACGACGAGGACGATCCAGCGATTGGTGCGGGCCCCGGTGGCGGTCAGCCGATGGCGCAGGCGCCCGGTGGACGTGCTCGTCCCGGACATGCGTACCTCCCAGTGGTCCTCGCGTTCGGCGGATCCGGGGGCGGGGACTGCCCACGGTCTCCGGCTCGGGAGGAGCGGTCTCCCGGCCCCGCGGCGAAAGGCGAGTGAGCCGTCAGAGTACGCGAGTTCGAGCGGGTGACACGTGGCGGACCTCTCATGGAGTCGGGGAGCGGGTGTGGCGTACGCCACTTCCGGGTGGGGCGCGGACCGGGCCCGGCCTGCGGCGACCGGGGTCCGGGCGCCGATAATCGGGGCCGTGACGGACGATGATCGACGAAGCCGACCCTCGCCGCGCCGGGCCGCCCCGGCGCTGCTCGCCTACGCGGGCGTACGCGCGGCCGGCCTGCTGGCCCTCGCCCTGTGGAGCGCCGCGGCGGGCAAGAGCCCGCACACGCTGCTGACCGCGCGCTGGGACTCGCTCTGGTACACCCGGGTCGCCGAGCACGGCTACGGCTGGTCGGTGACGCTGCCCGACGGGAGCGTCCACTCCAATCTGGCGTTCTTCCCGCTGCTGCCCTGGCTGGAGCGGGGCGTCGCGGCGCTCTCCCCTCTCTCGTACGCGGACGCGGGACTGCTGGTGAGCTGGCTCGCCTCGCTCGGCGCGGCCTGGGGGATCTTCGCGGTCGGTGACCGGCTGTACGGGCGCCGCGCCGGAGTGTGTCTGGCGGTGCTGTGGGGGGCGCTGCCGGTCGGGATCGTGGCGTCGATGGCGTACAGCGAGGCCCTGTTCACGGCGCTCGCGGCGTGGGGTCTGTACGCGGTGCTGCGGGAGCACTGGGTGAGCGCCGGGCTGCTCGCGGCGGCGGCCGGTCTGACCCGGCCGATCGGCGCGGCGGTGGTCGCGGCGGTGTGGGTGGCGGCCGCGCTGTGGGTCCGGCGGGAGCGGCGGGTGCCGTGGCGCCTGGTGCTGGGGGTGCTGCTCGCCCCGGCGGGCGCGGCGGGGTACGTGCTGTGGGTGGGCCGGCGCACGGGCGGCGGCCTGCTCGGCTATCTGGACGTGCAGGAGCAGTGGGGGAACGGATTCGACGGGGGCGTGGCCTTCGCCCGCTTCGTCGCCGACAAGTTCACCTCTCCCCTGGGCGCGCTCGCCGGGATCGGGCTGATCGTCGGGGTCGCGCTGGTGATCTGGCTGTACGTGGCCGGGGTGCGGCAGGGCCAGCCGGCGCCGCTGCTCGTCTACACGGGGATCGTCGTGGCGCTCGCGCTGTGCGCCTCGGGGTACTTCGGTTCGAAGCCGCGGCTGCTGCTGCCCGCGTTCCCGCTGCTGCTGCCGCTCGCGGTGGGCCTGTCCCGGTGGCGGACCGGCAGGTCGGCGGTGATCCTTGGGGCACTGACCCTGGTCTCGGCGGTGTACGGGGCGTTCTGGCTGAACGGTTCCGGTCCTCCGTGACCGTCCCCGACCGTCCTCGACCGGCTCCGACGGGCCCGATGAGCGGACAGAGAATTCCGTGCCAGCAACCGGTGAACACTTTCATAATCGCCCCAGAACGAGCCGTGGAAAACGATCACTGAATTCTGTGGGCCTTCTCTCCGCGGTTACCGGAATCCGTGGAATAGGCGGCATCCTGAGATCAATCCCACATCACATCGTCATCACAAAGCCACTGTTTCGACCTGGTCCGCCGCGCGCCCGCTGTAGCGTCGATTGGGTGCGTACCGAACGAAACCTGACCCGGCGCGTCGAGCGGGTCTTCGCCCGGCTCGACCGCGAGCCCGAACGGCCGGTCATCCTGGACCCACCCAGGATGAGCCGGCACCGGGTCGTGCTCTTCGGGCTGACCCTGGCGTTCTACCTGGCCATCGTGGTCGCCGTCCTGGCCACCACCCGCCTGGTGGAGTTCGACTGGGAGGTCATGTTCTTCCGGCCGTACCAGCAGTGGCCGGAGGTGCACGCGTTCCTCGACTACTGGGTGGTCCTGGGCCAGCGCGGCCCGACCGCCGTGATGGTGACGGCCTGGCTGGGCTGGCGCTCGTGGCGCCAGCACACACTGCGTCCGCTGCTGATGTTCGGTGCCGCACTGCTGCTGCTCAACCTGACGGTGGGCGCGGCCAAGCTCGGCATGGGCCGCCTCGGCCCGCACTACGCCACCGTGATCGGCTCGAACGAGATGTGGCAGGGCGGCGATATATTTCCGTCCGGCCACACGGCGAACGCGGTGGTGACCTGGGGCATCCTGGCCTATCTGGCCTCCACGCCGCGGGCCCGCCGCTGGTTGTCCGCGGTCTCCGCGGTGATCTCCCTCAGCGTCGGCCTCACGACGGTCTATCTCGGTACGCACTGGCTGAGCGACGTCCTGCTGGGCTGGGCCGCGGGCCTGCTGATCCTGCTCGCCCTCCCCTGGTGCGAGCCGCCGGTCGCCCGGGTCGAGGCGGTCATTCTGGCCCTGCGGGACCGGCTGCGGTCCGGCCGGGGCTCCACGGCGCCGGTGCCGGTGCCGCAGCCCGTCCCGGTCGCCGCGATGGAGCCCGCCCGGGCCCCGGCGCCCGCCGACGAGGTCCGCACCCACGAGCCGGTCACCGCGCGTCCGGGCCGGCACGGCACGCTGCTGCCGCCGGGCCCGCACACCCCGCGCGGCGAGCGCACCCCGGCCACGCCGGCGGGCAGCCGCCGGCCGACGACGGAGCGGGTGCCCCGGGTCGGCGCACTGAAGGGACGAGGGGAACTGCGCGAGCAGCCCCAGTGACAGGACGGCGGGCCCCGGTACGCACAGCCGGCCCGCGCGCCCGAGCGGGGCCGGGGCGGGCGGCAGGCGGGGCGCGCGGGGCGGCGGGGCGA
>NZ_JBHYTK010000079.1:0-17912 GCF_042749255.1 Streptomyces sp. NPDC059524
GTGTCCGTCATGGCCGACATCGCGATGTCGTAGCGGTTCGAGCGAAGGCCCGTGACGAGGGTGTCGAAGGTGCCGTTCTCGAACTCGAACTTCACACCGAGCTGCTTGCCCATAGCGGCGGCGATGTCGGGGTCGATCCCGATGACCCCACCCGACTTGTCCTTGAACTCCACGGGCGCGTAGGCGAGATCGGAGCCGACCCGGACGACGCCCTTGTCGCGGATCTCCTTGGGGAGCTTGTCGGCCAGCGGCGCGCTCTTCGACCCTCCGGCGGCCTTGCCGTCGTCGTTCCCACTCCCGGTCTGGTCACCGCAGCCGGCCAGCAGGAGGACGCCTGCTACGGCGACGGCGCCGGCCGCGACCAGTCGGGTTCTGGCGCCGGCCACGCGTCGGGCGGTCTCTGCGTTCATCTGGAATTCCTCCTGCGGGACAAGAAGGCGGTCGAGGGAGGGCACCTCGAGGCCTTGGAACGGGGACGGTGATGCGTGAGGGGTGCCGCCGCGCACAGACGCGAGGGCAGGCCCGATGCAGATCCGATGCAGGGCATGTGGCCGCGTCGAGCGAAACGCGGCGGTGGAACACTCCCGTTGGGTGAGGAGAGCGCCGTCAGGCTAATCCGGGAATGGATTCATGCATAGACCTGACGGCTGAATATTCTTCAACCGAGACGGGCCGCGTCCCGGCCGGTTCCGTACCCTGGCGGCATGCGCATGCGCCCCACACTGCACTGGACGCCGCCCGACGATCTTCCGCCGGGCACCACGGACTTGGGCCCGGTCGTCGACGCGCTGGGCGCCGGCGGGGTCCTCGTGCTCAGCGGCGCCGGGATCTCCACGCAGTCGGGGATCCCCGACTACCGGGGCGAGGGCGGCAGTCTCAGCCGGCACACCCCGATGACCTACCAGGACTTCACCGCGAGCGCCTCGGCCCGGCGCCGGTACTGGGCGCGCAGCCACCTCGGGCGGCGGACCTTCGTCCGGGCCCGGCCCAATCCGGGGCACCGGGCCGTGGCCGCGTTCGGGCGGCACGGTCTGCTCTCGGGGACGATCACGCAGAACGTCGACGGGCTGCACCAGGCCGCCGGCAGCGCGGACGTCGTCGAGCTGCACGGGAGCCTGGACCGGGTCGTCTGCCTGTCCTGCGGCGCGTTCAGCCCGCGGGACGAGCTGACCCGGCGCCTCGAGGAGTCGAACCCCGGCTTCGCCCCGGTGGCCTCGGCGATCAACCCGGACGGCGACGCCGACCTCACCGACGAGCAGGTCGGCGACTTCCGGGTGGCGCCGTGCACGGCCTGCGGCGGCGACCTCAAACCGGACGTCGTGTTCTTCGGCGAGCCGGTTCCGCCACCGCGCGTCGAGCACTGCCGCGAGCTGGTCCGCGCTGCCACGTCCCTGCTGGTCCTGGGCTCCTCGCTGACGGTGATGTCCGGGCTCCGCTTCGTCCGTCAGGCGGCCGCGGCCGGCACCCCGGTGCTCATCGTGAACCGGGACCCCACCCGCGGCGACACCCACGCCCGCACCCGGATCGCCCTCCCCCTGGGCGAGGCCCTGCCCGCCGTGGCCGCCCGCCTCGGCGTCCCCGTCGACACGACGGAGGCCGCGGAGGTGACGGAGGTGGCGGTCGCGGCCCCGGAGGCGAGCTGACGGGGCCAGGGCCTTTCGTCCGGGTCAGACGGGATCAGGAACCCTCGGCCCTCAGCGGTACGCGCCATTCGAGCAGGGTGCCGCCCTGCTCTCCCCGCGCGGTGACCGACAGTTCGCCGCCCAGGCGCTCGGCCCGCTCCGCCAGATTGCGCAGCCCGGAGCGCACGACGCCCGGCGGGATACCGACGCCCTCGTCGCTCACCGCCACCGTCAGGACACCGGCCTCCGCGACCACCGACACCTCGGCCTGCCGGGACTGCGCGTGCCGGGCCACGTTCGTGAGCGCCTCCCCGATGACCGCGACGACCTCCTCGGCCGTCTGCGCCGGAACGTCCGTGTCGAGCAGGCCCTCCATGCGCAGGGCCGGGGCGTAGCCGAGGGCAGCCGCCGCCGTCTCGACCGCCTTGACGACGCGGCTGCGCAGTTTCGGCGCGACCCCGGCGCGTTCGTGCTCCCGCAGGCCGAAGATGGTCGCCCTGATGATCTTGATGGTGGCGTCCAGGTCGTCGATGGCGCGCGACAGGCGGTGCACGGCCTCGGGGTGCTCGACGAAGCGCCGGGCGCTCTGCAGCGTCATGCCCGTGGCGAAGAGCCGCTGGATGGCGAGGTCGTGCAGGTCGCGGGCGATCCGGTCGCGGTCCTCGAGGAGGCTGACCTGCTCCGCGTCACGCCGCCGTTCGGCCAGCTCCAGGGCGATCGCCGCCTGTCCGACGAAAGCGGGCAGCGCCGTGGTCTCCACCATCGAGAAGGGGGGCCGTCCGCTGCGCCGCGCAAGGATCAGCACGCCGCTGAGCCGTTCCTTCGTGCCCACGGTGACGGCGACGGCGGGGCCGAAGCCGCGCCACCGCTCGGGCTGCACGGTGACCCGTTCGTCGTGTTCGACGTCCATGACGGTGACCAGGCCCTGCTGGGCGAGCGCGGCGGAGGCGAGGGTGCCGGCGCTGCTGGGCAGGACGACGCCCTCGTGCACCTCGGAGCCCTCCCCGTGGGCCAGCGACCCGCGCAGCTCGCCGCCCGGCCCGACCATGTAGAAGACCCCGATGTCGGCGTCGGCGATGTCCACGGCCCGGTCCACCATGCTGCCGAGCACCTCGGTCTCCTGCGCGCCGGAGAGCAGGGCGCTGGTGAACTCGGTGCTGGCGGCCAGCCAGCGCTGGCGCAGCCGGCCCTCCTCGTAGAGGCGGGCGTTCTCGATGGCGATGCCGGCGGCGACGGCCAGGGTGGTCAGGACGGCTTGGTCCTCCGCGTCGAACTCGACGCCGCCGCGCTTCTCGGTCAGGTACAGATTGCCGAAGATCTCGTCGCGGACCCGGATCGGGACGCCCAGGAACGTGTGCATCGGCGGGTGGTGCAGCGGGAAGCCGTACGAGGCGGGGTGCGCGGACAGTTCGGCGAGGCGGAGCGGGTGGGGGTGCCGGATGAGCTCGCCGAGGATGCCGTGCCCGGAGGGCAGCGCGCCGATCTGCCGGTGGAGCTCGTCGTCGATGCCGACCGGCAGGAAGGCGGAGAGCTTGTTGTCGTCGCCGATGACGCCCAGGGCGCCGTACTCGGCGTCGACGAGGACGACCGCCGCCTCCACGATGCCGCGCAGCACCTGCGGCAGGTCGAGGCCCCGGCCGACGGACATCACGGCGTCGAGGAGTCCGTCGAGGCGTTCGCGGGTGCCGCGCACCTCGTCGATGTGCGCCTGAAGTTCCTCCAGGAGTTCGTCGAGGCGCAGGCGCGGAAGCCGCCCCTCGGCGAATTCGTTGTTCTCCCGGCCCATCGGTTCCTCCGACGCCAGCTCCGGCCGCTGATGTTCCCTGCCGCCTCCCACGGTAGCCAGGCATGGGGATCGCCGCAGGGCGCGCGGGTGTCCGCGCCCCCGGCTCAGGTACCGGGCGGGGGTACGACGACCAGGGGGCATTCCGCGTGGTGCAGCAGACCGTACGCCGTGGAGCCGAGCCGCAGGGCGGTGAAGCCGCCCCCGCCGCGGCGGCCGACGACGAGCGCGAGGGACGCGTGCGCGGCCACGGCGAGCTGTTCGACCGGGTGTCCGCGCAGGATCTCCTGGGTGATCTCGAGGTCCGGGTGGCGGTCGGCCTGTCCGGCCACCGCCTCGGCGAGCGCCCGCTGCCCGGCGAGGCCCGTCGCGTCGTCGTCCTCGGCGAACACCGGCCGGGGCCAGACCCACACGGCGTGCAGCCGCGCCCCGTGCAGGACGGCCTCCTCCACGGCGAAGGCGACGGCGGCCCGGCACGACACGCTGCCGTCGACGCCGACGACCACGGTGGGCGGAGGGTCGACGGCGTGCTCCGGGGACCGCACGACGGCGACGGGCCCGTCCGCGCCCGTGACGAGCGGCAGGACGACCGAACTCTCGGCGAGGACCTCCGCGATCCGGCCCAGGCGGCGTGAGCCCACGACGGTGAGCGTCGCGCGGGCGGCGCGCTCGCGCAGGACGGCGGCCGGCGGGCCGTCGACGAGTTCCGTGACCGGTGACGGGCCGGGGTGCAGGTCACGGACCAGGTCCTCGGCGTCGGCGAGCGCGGAGCCGGCCCGGATGCGCAGCGCGGCGCGGTGGTTGACCGCGTCGTACAGGAGGTGGTCGTGGACGGGCGGCACCGCGCAGACCAGGTGCAGTCGCAGGCCTCGCCAGGCGGCCTCGTCGGCGGCCCGGAGCAGGGCCGGCACGGACAGCTCCTGGGGATCGACACCGACGACGACCTCGTTCATGAGCCCTCGCCGCCGGTCGGCAGGTTGTGCGGCGGGGTGTGCGGGGCGGTGTGCGGCACGATCTGCACGGGGCAGTGGGCGTGGTGGATCAGGGCGTGCGCGACGCGGCCCAGGGCGGGTCCGACGCCGAGGCGGCGGCCTCCCCTGCCCATCACGATCAGATCGGTGTGGTCACTGGCCTGCATGAGGATGCCGGGGGTGCTGGTGCCGGTCTCCACGTGGTGGCCGACGACGAGGTCCGGGTAGACCGCGCGGACCGCGTCGGCCAGGTCCTTCATGGCGTGCACGCGCTTCCTGGCCGTGCCGTCGAGGTCGTCGAGCATCGTGGCGACCTCGCCCACGTGCGCGAACACGTTCCACACGCTCACGAGCCGCAGCACGGACTTGCGGGCCTCGGCCTCCGCCGCGGCGAGCGGCAGCCAGTCGAGGTCCTCCGCGTCGTGCACGGCCGCGGTCACGGAGCCGTGCCGGGGCCGGTCCTCCGCTCCCCGTACGACCACGACGGGTCCCTCGGCGCGGGCCGCCACACCGAGGCCGACGGAGCCGAGCAGGAGGGCCGCGAAGCCGCCCAGGCCTCGGCTGCCGACGACGACCGTGCCGCCTCGGCCGGCCGCGGCGCGCAGGGCGGCCACCGGCTCCTGGCGGCTCAGTTCGCGGGTGACGACGAGCCCGGGGTGTTCGGCGGCGACCGCCTCGGCGATGTCGATGAGCAGGTCGCGGCCGGCCTCCCGGACGTCCTGGAGGGTGTCGGCGTCGGTGTAGAGCGCGCGCCGGTCGGTGTCGGCGGCGTGGACGAGGTGCAGGGGGCGTTCGCGCCGGACGGCCTCCGCGGCCGCCCACAGCGCCGCGGCGCGTGCCGAGGGGGACCCGTCGACGCCTGCGACGACGTCTCCGAGCCGGGGTTTCACGCGGTCCTCGCTGTCCATGGCTCCTCCTCGGGGGAACCGTCCGGAGCGACCCGTGCCCGCCCGGACGGCCCTCGCGGAACGACACCTTCCACGCTCGCACCTCCCCCGCCGCACGGAACATGGGCCGTTCGGTCCCCGAAGAGGCCTGCCCGGCCCTGCTGCGCGGCCCGGCGGCGGGCCGAGGCTGGGATGACCGGGCCCCGGCGGGACCGGACCCGTACGAGGGGGTGCCTCGCGCGCGACGCGACGGCACGAGCGAGTGCGGAGGTGCACCATGTGGCGACGGACGACTCCCGACCCGTCCAATCCGCTGCTGCGGAAGGCGGACCGCACCCGGGCCCGGCTGCGCTCCGCCCTCGTGCCGGTCTGTCTGGTGGCGGTGGCGTGCGGCGGTACGGCGGGCGGGGCCGCCTGGGACGCGGGCCGGCGGTCCGCCGCCGAGGTGGCGCAGCACCGTCATCTCCTGCCGGCGACGACGGTGTCGCCCCGGATCTACCGGTCGGCGGCCCAGCCGGAGAGCGCCCCGGACATCGTCGCCCGGGCGACCTGGCACGACCGCGCGGGCCGGGTCCACACCGGGACCGTGCCGGTGACCGCCACGACCCGCACCGGTGACACGGTCATGACCTGGACGGACGATCGCGGGAACGCCGCCGGCGCCCCGCCCGGCACCACCGACATCACGATGGCCGCCATCGGGTACGGCGTCGGCGCCTCCTGTGTCGTCGCGCTCGCCGCCGGCGCGTTCGTCCGCGTCCGCCTGCGCAGGGTGGACGCACGCTGTGCGCGGGACTGGGCGGCCGAGTGGGCGGACGTCGAACCGGCGTGGTCGGGCCGGCTGCGCCGCGGCCCCGGCCAGGGGCCCGGCGAGGGCTGATCCCGGCGTCGGAGGCTCAGAGCCCTTCGCCGCTGCCGTAGGGCGCGTACAGGTCGAGCAGGCGGACCCGGGCGGCCCACAGCCGGTGGGCGCCGGCACCCGGCTCTTCAACGAGGGCGGGCACGCCGACCGCTTCTGGATCGTGCGCTCGGGCACCGTGGCCCTCGACGTCCATGTCCCGGCGCCGGCCCGCGGTCATCGAGCGGCTCGACGCCGGTGAACTGGTCGGCTGCTCCTGGCTGTTCAAGCCGTACGTGTGGCGGCTGGGCGCCGACGCGATGACGCCCGTACGGGCCTACGAGTTCGACGCGGCCGCCGGCGATGCGGGTGGGTGACGGTGCGCTCATGGCGGCCTCCTCGGGTCGGGCCCGCCTTCAAGTCTGGGCAGCGCGCGGCGTTCCGGGCAGGGGCCCGGTGGGCCCCTCCCCGGGCCGATCGGCCCTCTCCGCTCCGCGGCCGCCGGAGCGAGACTGGAAGGAGAGCGAGGAGGTGGCCCCGATGCCCGCCGGACCCCCTGCGCGGTACACGGTCAGCGATGTCATGACGCACACGGCGGTGGCGATCGGTGAGAACGCCCCGTACAAGGAGATCGTCGCCCTCATGGACCAGTGGAAGGTGAGCGCCCTGCCCGTGCTCGCCGGCGAGGGGCGCGTCGTCGGCGTCGTCTCGGAGGCGGATCTGCTGGTCAAGGAGGCTTTCCGGGACGCCGAGCCGCGGCCCGGGCAGTTCGCCGCGGCGGCGAAGGCGGGGGCCGTGCGGGCCGGGGAGCTGATGTCGAGCCCGGCGGTGACGGTGCGGGCGGACGCGACGCTGGCCGAGGCCGCGCGCATCATGGCGCAGCGCCGGCTCAAGCGGCTGCCGGTGGTCGACGAGATCGGCCTGCTCGAGGGCGTGTGCAGCCGCAGCGACCTGCTCAAGGTGTTTCTGCGCGAGGACGCCGAGATCGCCGCGGAGATCCGCCGCACCGTCCTCGCCTCGAACGCGCTCACCGGGCTGACCGTCACGGTCGACGAGGGTGTGGCCACCGTGCGGGGCGGGCTCGCCGACCGCTCGCTCGTGCCGCTGATCGCGCGGGCCGTGCGGGCCGTGGAGGGCGTCGTGGACGTCCACGTCGATTTCGGCGCCCACGAAAGCGCCGTGTGACGGAAAATTGTCGTGAGGGCGCACGCCACCGTTCCTCTCCGACCGTTTCCGATGGCAGGGGGCGCGATGAACGAGCAGCCGGCAGCGGCTCCCGACAGGCCGGCCACCCGGGTCTTCCTCGTCGACGACCACGAGGTCGTCCGCCGGGGCCTGCGCGACCTGATCGACGACGAGCCCGACCTTCAGGTGGTCGGTGAGGCCTCCACGGTGGGCCAGGCGCTGGCCCGGGGCCCGGCCCTCGCGCCCGACGTGGCCGTCCTCGACGTACGGCTGCCCGACGGGGACGGGATCGGGGTGTGCCGGGAGCTGCGGTCCCGGATGCCCGGCCTGGCCTGCCTGATGCTGACGTCGTTCGACGACGAGGACGCCCTGCTCGACGCCATCATGGCCGGGGCCGCCGGCTACGTCCTGAAGCAGATCAAGGGCTCGGACCTCGTCTCGGCGGTACGGACCGTGGCGACGGGGCAGTCGATGCTGGATCCGGCGACCACGGCCCGCCTCATGCACTCCCTGCGGGACACCGACGCGGCGAAGCAGCCCGCCGACGACCGCCTCGCGGCGCTGTCCGACCGCGAGCGCTCGGTCCTCGACCTCATCGGCGAGGGGCTCACCAACCGGCAGATCGCCCAGCGGCTCTACCTGTCCGAGAAGACGGTCAAGAACCATATCTCCCGCCTGCTCGGCAAACTCAGCGTCGAGCGCCGGGTCCAGGCCGCCGTGATCGCCACGCAGGCCCGTGACGCGCAGGCCCGTCCGCAGCACTCCGACGACGCCTGAGCCGCCGGCCCGCGGGGTCATTCGGCGGGCACGGTGATCACGGGACAGTGCGCGCGGTGCAGCAGTCCGTGCACGACGGAGCCGACGCGCATGCCCGTGTAGCCGCCGCGGCCCCGGCGGCCGACGACGACGGCGAGGGCGTGTCCGGCGGCCTCCGCGAGCCGTTCGACGGGCGACCCGGCCAGCCCCTCGTGGGTGATCGTGACGTCGGGGTACTTCTCGGCCCAGCCGGCGGTCGCCTCCGCGAGCAGCCGGCGCTCGCCGTCCAGCCAGGCGCCCTCCGGACGCGTGGGGAAGAGCGGCGGCTGCCGGACGGCGACGGCGCGCAGCAGACAGCCCCGCAGATCCGCCTCCTCGCAGGCCAGGGCGAGCGCGCCCTGCGCGGCCGGGCTCCCGTCGATGCCCACGACGAGGTACGGCCGTTCCTGGGTGCTGTGTTCCGCGTCGCCCACGACGGCGACGGGGCAGCGGGCCTGCGCGGTGACCGGGACGACCAGGGAACCGGCGCTGAGGAACTCCTCGGTGCGGCTGAGGTGGCGCGAGCCGAGGACCATCAGGGCGGCCTCCTGCGCCAGGCCGGCCAGGACGACGGCGGGGGCTCCGCGCAGCAGCGCGGAGCTGACGCTCAGCCCGGGGTGACGGGCGCGCACCGCGTCGGCCGCCCGGCGCAGCGCCTCCGCCCTCGCCTCGGCGCGGGCCCGGTGGCGGGCCGCGTCGGTGGCGTGCCAGGTGTCGGGCGCCGGCTCCAGGGCGGCGACCAGGCGCAGCGGCAGTCCGCGCAGGTCGGCCTCGTCGGCGGCCCAAGCCGTCGCGAGCCGGCCGGTGCGGGCGGGATCGACGCCCACGACGACCGTGCGGGGTCGCGTGCCGGTGGTCATGCCGACGCTCCGACGCGCAGCGGGGCGGCCGTGACCTCGGTGTGCCGGGGGCCGCCCAGGGCCACCTTGATCGAGCCGGTCTCCGCCGCCCGGCCGAAGACGTCGTACGCCTCCTCCATCTGCCCGAGCGCGAAGCGGTGCGTGACCAGGTCCGCCGTGGGGAGGCGCCCGGCCGTCATCATGCTCAGCAGCATCGGGGTCGAGCACGTGTCGACCAGCCCCGTGGTGATGGTGACGTCCTTGATCCACAGGTCTTCGAGGTGCAGCGCGACGGGCCTGCCGTGGACGCCGATGTTCGCGACGCGACCGCCGGGGCGGACCATCCGCGTGCACGTCTCGAACGTCTCGGGAGCGCCCACCGCCTCCATGACGACGTCGGCGCCGAGCCCGTCGGTCAGTTCGGCGACGAGCTCCTCGGGACCGTCGTCGGCGCCGACGACGGCGTCCGCGCCCATCCGGCTCGCGGCTTCGAGACGGGACGTGGCCAGGTCCACGGCGATGATCCGGCCGGGGCTGTAGAGGCGGGCGGTGCGGATCGCGGCGAGTCCGATGGGGCCGGCGCCGACCACGACGACGGTGTCGCCGGGGCGGACGCGGCCGTTGAGGACGCCAACCTCGTACGCGGTGGGGAAGATGTCCGCGAGAAGCACGGCGTCGAAGCTGTCCACCGCGTTCGACAGGGGGTGCACGGACAGGTCGGCGAAGGGGACGCGGACGTACTCGGCCTGGGTGCCGTCGATGAGGTGGCCCAGCACCCAGCCGCCTCCGCCGCGGCACTGTCCGTAGCGCCGCTCGCGGCAGAACCGGCAGCGTCCGCAGCTGGACACGCAGGAGATCAGGACGCGATCCCCCGGACGGACGGTGCGGACGTCCGCGCCCGTCTCCACCACCGTGCCCACCGCCTCGTGGCCGAGGATCCGGCCGGGCTCCACATCGGGGACGTGGCCCTTGACGATGTGCAGGTCCGTTCCGCACAGGGTGACGGCGTCGACGCGGACGATCGCGTCCGTCGCGTCCTGGACGTCGGGGTCGGGTGCGTCCTGCCAGGCGACCTCGCCGGGGCCCTGGAACACGAGAGCCTTCATGTCGATCGCCTTCCGCACGGCCCGGGGGTCCGTTCCCCGCGGCGCTCACCGTCCAGGCTGCTCCCGCCCCGGCGTGCGGCGCATGGGCCGGTCGGCCCCCAGGTGGGCCCCCTCGGGCCCTGCCGTGCGCTCCTGGCGGGGGCCAGGGTGGAGGCGCGGCCGAAGGAGACGTCATGACCTCACAGGTGTTCACGGTGGGCGACGTGATGACCCGGAAGGTGGTCGCGGTGCGGCCGGGGGCGGAGTTCAAGGAGATCGTCGAGACGATGGCGCGCTGGAAGGTGACCGCGCTGCCCGTGATCGAGGGCGAGGGCCGGGTCGTCGGGGTGGTGTCCGAGGCCGACCTGATCCTGAAGGAGGAGTTCCACGACCGCCGTCTCGGGCTGGTCGAGCAGGTGCGGCGGCGGGAGGCCACGGCGAAGGCGGGCGCCGACCGTGCCGCGGACCTCATGACCTCTCCCGCCGTCACCGTCGGGCCGGACGCCACGTTCCCGCAGGCCGCCCGGCTGATGGCGACGCGGCACGTCAAACGGCTGCCGGTGGTCGACGAGCACGGCACGATCCAGGGCATCGTCAGCCGTTCCGACCTCCTCAAGGTCTTCCTCCGCCCCGACGCCGAAATCGCCGACGCGGTCCGCCACGACGTCGTCACTCCCCTGTTCCCGCTCTCGCACGCCCGGATCGGCGTCCGGGTCGAGGCGGGCGTCGTCACGCTCTCCGGCGCCGTGACCGATGCCGCCCTCGTGCCGCTGGCGGAGCGCCTGGCCCGCGCGGTCGACGGGGTCGTGGACGTACGGTGCCGCCTCACCTCCGACGCGCAGCGCTGAGCGGGAGCCCGGATTTCGGATCCTCAGCCCGGCGTGGGCCCCTCGGTCTCCCGCGCCGCCTCCTCCGGAGGGTGCTGCGGGACGATCGCGACCGGGCACGCGGCGTGGTGCAGGGCGCGGTGGGCGGCTCGGCCGAGCTGGAGGCCGGCCCAGTGGTGGCGGTGGCCGGCGCCGAGGACGAGGAGGTCGGCGGCGGCCGAGCGGTCGGTCAGTACGCGGTGCGGGGCGCCTTCCACGAGGGCGCGGCGTACGGGCACCTCGGGGTGCTCCCGCGTCGCCGCCGCGATCGCCAGGTCCAGGGTCTCGGCGGCGCGGTGCTCGAAGAAGGGGGCCTCGCCCCGGGTCAGGAGGGGGTGGTCGACGGGTTCGTGGGCGGGCTTGCGCCAGGTGTGGACCGCGTCGAGCTCCGCCTTACGGACCGCCGCCTCGCGGAAGGCGAAGCGGACGGCCGGCGAGTCCGTGTCGTGCTCGCCGACGCCGAGCAGGATCCGGCCGTGCCGCGCCTCCAGGGCGTCGCGGTCGCCGCGGACGACGACGACCGGGCACGAGGAGCGGGCGGCGACGACGAGGCCGACCGACCCGAGCAGCAGGTCGCCCATCTCACTGCGCCCGCGCGACCCCACGATCACGGCGACGGCGGATCGCCCGGCGCGCAGCAGCGCCCCCGCGGCGTCCTCACCGGCGACGTACGTGGTGACGGTGACCGCCCGGGACCGGTTACGCGCCCGCTCGACGGCTCCGCCGAGGATGTTCTCGGCGAGGACCTGGCCCCAGGGGCGCTCGCGCGTCCCGGCCGGCGCGGTGCCCTCGTACCGTTCCCACAGCGAGGCGTGCACCATCTGCAGCGGACGCCCGTGCCGCACCGCCTCGTCGACGGCCCAGTCCAGCGCTCTCAGGCTCCCTTCGGAGCCGTCGACACCCACCACCAGAGGAGCTTCCATCGGGCCCACCGCCTCTCGGTCGCGGGGCGTCCCGTCCTTCCACGCTCGCACCCCCGCCGGGCGGAGGCTAGGGCCGGTCGGTCCCGAGGGGGTCCGGGCCCGCGAACAGGTCCTGGTACCGCTTCCGCAGCTCGGCCTTCTGCACCTTGCCCATCACGTTGCGGGGCAGGGCGTCGACGATCCGTACGGCCCGCGGGTGCTTGAACCGGGCGAGGTCGCCCGCGACGGACCGGAGCAGCTCCGCCTCCGTGGGCTCCTGGCCGGGGGCCGGGACGACGACGGCGACGACGGTCTCGCCGAAGTCCGGGTGCGGGACGCCGATCACGGCGGACTCCAGGACGGCCGGGTGGGCGTCGAGCAGTTCCTCGATCTCCTTGGGGTAGATGTTGTAGCCGCCGGAGATGACGAGGTCCTTGCCCCGGCCGACGATGCAGAGGTAGCCGTCCTCGTCGACGCGGCCGAGGTCGCCGGTGATGAAGAAGCCGTCCGCGCGGAACTCGGCGGCGGTCTTCTCCGGCATCTGCCAGTACCCGCTGAAGACATTGGGTCCGCGCACCTCGATGCTGCCGACCTCGCCGTCCGGCAGCGGCTCGCCGCTCTCGGCGTCCACGACCCGGATCTCGGTGCCGGGCAGCGGCTTGCCGACGGTGCCGGGCTTGCGCGGGCCGCCCTCGTACGGGTTGGTGGTGTTCATGCCGGTCTCGGTCATCCCGTAGCGCTCCAGGATGGCGTGTCCGGTGCGGGCCTCGAAGGCCGCGTGGTCGCTCGCGAGCAGCGGGGCGGAGCCGGAGACGAACAGCCGCATCGACGCGCAGGTCTGCGGGGTGAGCCGCTCGTGCTTGACCAGCCGCGTGTAGAAGGTCGGTACGCCCATGAGGACCGTGGCGCGGGGCAGGAGGCCGACGACCGTGTCGGCGTCGAACTTCGGGAGGTAGTACATGGAGGCGCCGGACGCGAGCACCATGTTCGCGGCGACGAAGAGGCCGTGGACGTGGAAGATCGGCAGGGCGTGGATCAGCCGGTCCCGGCCGGTGAACTGCCAGGCCTCCAGGAGGGCCGCGCAGTTGGAGGCGAGGTTGCCGTGGGTCAGGACGGCGCCCTTGGAGCGGCCGGTGGTTCCGGAGGTGTAGAGGATGGCCGCGGGGTCGTCGGCGGCGGCGTCGACGGCCTCGTCGTGCCGGGCCTCGCTTTCCAGGAGGGTGCCGTCGCCCTTGGTGCCGAGGGTCTCGACGACGAGGTCGGGGCCCGCGCGATGGGCGTGGTCGGCCTGCCGCTCCGGGGAGCAGACGAGGACGCGCGGCCGGGCGTCGCCGATGAAGTACTCCATCTCGGCGCCCGTGTAGGCGGTGTTGAGCGGCAGGAAGACGCCGCCGATCCGCAGGGTCGCCAGGTACAGGGCGATGGCCTCCGGGGACTTGTCCACCTGCATGGCGACCCGGTCGCCGGGGGTGACGCCGTCGGCGACGAGGCGGGCGGCGATGCGGGCCACGGTGTCGGCCGTCTCGCGGTAGGTGATCTTCCGGCCGTCGGGCAGCTCGAAGAGCGCCTTGTCGGGCCGTCGTCCGACCTGCTCGGCGAAGGATCGGTGGACGGGGGTGAACGCGGGTGCCATCGGGGGGTGTTCCTCTCTCATCGATCGCTCGGAGCGACGGACGGTGATGCGGCGGAAGCGGATGCCGGGGAAGTCGGTGCGGCGGACGGACGGGGCTCGGGGACGGGGAAGGCGGCGCGGAGCGGTCCGCCGAGGGCGACGGTGCCGCGGCGGACGAAGTCCTCGTGCCGGCGCTCCAGCTGCCCCGGCTCGTAGCGGTAGTTGATCATCGCGCCGTACGACTGCCGCCATGCCTCGGCGGAGTCGTTCGCCGGCCAGTTCAACTGCCAGGCGGCGGCTCCGTTACCCAGGTGGAAGCGGGCGACCGGGTCGAGGGGGCGGCCGTCGGGGAGCCGCTCGACGGCGACGTACCGGGCCAGGGCGGGCAGGAGGCGGGCGCGGAGCCGTTCGGCGTCCGCCGCGGCGAGGCCCGCCGTCCCGTCCAGGGCGTCCAGTTCCCGTACGAGCGTGTCGAGCCCGGCATCCTGTGCGGCCTGCTCGACGAGCCAGCGCCGGAATCCGGGGAGGGGCGAGAGCGTCGCGAACTGCGTCAGGTGCGGGAGCTGTTCACCCACCTGCTCGATGACCTGCTTGATGAGGAAGCTGCCGAAGGAAACTCCGGCGAGGCCGTCCAGGGCGTTGTTGATCGAGTAGAGGGCCGCCGTGTCGGCGTCGGCGGGGCTCAGGGCCGGGCCGGGATCGAGGAGCGGGGCGATCCGGTCGGGCAGGCCGCGCACCAGGGCGACCTCGACGAAGATGAGCGGCACGTCCCCGGTGGCCGGATGGAAGAACGCGTAGACGGCGCGGTCCTCGGGGTCGATGCGGCGGCGCAGTTCGGCGGCGCTCCCCATCGGGTGGACCTTCTCGCCGCGCATGAGGTGCTCGTGCAGTTCCTCCGGCGCGTCCCCGGTGACCTCCGCCATGCGCAGGAAGCCGCGGTTGAACCAGGAGGTGAGCAGGTGGTGGAAGTCGTGGTCGAGGGGGCGCAGTTCCGGGTCGTGGCGCATCAGGCGGCGCAGGTCGGCGCGCATCTCGACGAGGGCGAGGGTGGCGTCGGGGGCGTGGTTCATACGGCGCAGCAGTTGCTGGCGGGGCGGTTCGACCACGTCGAAGAGGCGGACCAGTTCCTGCTCGGCGCGGGATCCGGCGGCGCGGGCCTCCTCCCAGCGGCGGAAGGCGTCGCGGACCCGGTCGGCGTCGGCGTCGTAGGTGCGGGTGACGTGGTGGAAGAAGAGCCGCTTGCCGTCGTCGTCGAGGGCGTCGTAGGCGGCGAGGGCGCGGGTCGCGACCGCGCGCAGGGAGGCCTCGCCGACATCGCTCATCAGGACTTCGCAGGCGGCGAGCAGCTGGTCCAGCGGGGGGTCGAGCGGTGGGTCGACGGGCGGGGCGGCGAGGTCCCCGGCGGGGGCGGACGCGGCGCGCCGCCGCCCGAGCACCTGGAACAGGTCGGTCAGCAGCCAGCCGTCGTGACGTTCCATGTCCGCACACCTTCCGTACCTCCCGGGTCGCGCGCGCCCGGCCGTCGTCCCGTCGTCCTCGTCGCTTCCCCGCATGAAATCCATGAGGACCGACGATATATATAACAGCGCCACCGTAGGACACATCAGGGCGGGAGCACCACCCCCCGCCCACCCGGATAACCTGACCGCTCGGAGGTGCACATGGCCCGGGTCCCGGAGTCCCAGCGCGTGCGGGACGCGCTCGAGAACGCTGTCGTCGACGGTCACTACCGTCCCGGCGAGCGGCTGGATCCCGCACGTCTGGAGGAGGAGTTCGGCTGCTCGCGCACCCCGATCCGCGAGGCACTCCAGGCCCTGGAACGCTCGGGGCTCGTGCAGATCCGCCCCAAGCAGGGCACGTACGTCACCGAGCTGAGCGTCTCCGAGCTGGCCGAGCGCTTCGAGGTCATGGCCGAGCTGGAGGGGATGGCGGCGCGGCTCGCCGCCCGGAGCATCGACCAGGAGGCCCTGGAGGAGCTCGAGGGGGCGCTGCTGGAGTGCGAGCGACACGCGGCGGCCGGTGACGCGGACCCCTACTACTACGCGAACGCCCGGTTCCACGGCATCGTCTACGACTCCTGCGGCAACGAGTACCTGCGCCGGCAGGCCCACGCGCTCAAGCGCGCCCTCCAGCCGTACCGCCGGCTCCAGCTGCGCGTCCCGGACCGTATGCGCCGTTCGCTGGCCGAGCACCGTGCGATCGCCGACGCCGTCCGCCGCGGCGACGCCGAGACGGCGGAGAACGCGGCGCGCGACCACGTCCTGGTCCAGGTCAAGGAGTTCAGCCAACTGGTGCGGACCTGGCGGCAGTTGATGGATCCGGTGCGCGGGGCGGGTTGAGCGACGGCGCGCCTCACCGTCCCCGGACGCGTCCGGGGACGGTGGACGGGCGGCCTGCGGGGTCAGCCGGGGTGCACCGCCGTGACCGTGAAGCGTTCGACCTCGGCGACGTGGCCACCGGTGGTGGCGACGACCGTGAGCACCCGGTTCGTGGCGCCCCGGTAGGAGACCCGTTCCTTCCACGGCTGGTTGTTGCCGCCGGCCGCGACGCAACAGGCCGTGCCGAGCGGCGCCCCGGACGACGGCTGGCGGACCTGGACGCGGATGCTCTCGTCCACGCCGGTGATC
This sequence comes from Streptomyces sp. NPDC059524, assembly GCF_042749255.1. Lineage (NCBI taxonomy): Bacteria > Bacillati > Actinomycetota > Actinomycetes > Kitasatosporales > Streptomycetaceae > Streptomyces > Streptomyces sp. NPDC059524. The sequence goes on from NZ_JBHYTK010000079.1 coordinate 16,013, forward strand.
CGTCCGCCGGTCAGGAGCGGGGAGCGCACGGTCGCGCCGTACGCGGGCAGGGTCAGGGAGAACGTCGTGTCGTCGGTGCCGACGACCTCCCAGGGAGCGTCGCGGCCGGTGCCGTAGCGCACGAGGTGGATGATCGCGGCGGTACCGGTGACCCCCTTGGGCTTGCTGAGGCCCACGCCGATGTGGGCGTGCCGCCCGCTGACGTGGTGCGAGGAGACGCGGCCGATGTCCTGGAAGCCCAGGTAGCCCTGGGTGAAGGCGAGGGCGGTCAGGTCGGGGTCGAGGTGCCAGGGCTGGTGGCCGCCCGAGTGGTAGTCACGCTCCCAGGCCCGCGCCTGCGCGAGGGAGGTGAACGGCCACAGCGGCTGGAGGCGGCCGAGGCCGGACGCGTGCGCGGTCCGGGTCTTCGGCTCGGGCAGGGCCGTCGGTTTGTACGTCTGCGGCGTGAGGCCCGTCGTCGTTCCCGGCGGGGCGGGAGCGGCGGCGGAGCGCGGGGACGGGGACGAGGAGGCCGGCGTGTCCGGTGGGGCGGACGGCGATGCCGGTGCGTGCGAGGTACTGCCGGAGCTCCCGCACGCGGTGAGGGCCAGGCCGGTCGAGGCCGCCGCGGCGAGGAGTCGGAGGTGGAGCTGGACGTTCATGGGTGCCCCAGGAAACGTGTACCGACCGTCGGTACAGTTTGTACGCATATCGTGCCACTGGCGGGGTTCGTTCCATAGAGTCCGGAGCGACTAACTCTCGCGCAGTCCGGCGAGTTTCCGCGCGGCCGGGCCGATCGCCCGCCCTCTGCGGGCCAGACCGGCCCACGGGTCCGTGCGGGCCTGGTCGAGGGCGTTGTCGACGGTCCAGCTCCGGGCCGTCAGGTCCGGGTCGTCGAGCTGGCTCCACGCGAGGGGCGTGGCGACCGGGCCGCCCGGCCTCGCCCGCACCGTGTACGGGACCACGGCGGTCTGCGCGTACCCGTTGCGCTGCACGTCGAGGTAGAGGCGCTCGCCCCGGTCCTCCTTGCGCTGGGCGGTGGTGAGGTCGTCGGGGTGGGCGGCGGCCAGTGTGTCGGCGGCGTCCTTGGCGAAGTCGCGCACCTCGTCGAAGGTCTGCCGGCCCCTCAGGACCGCGACGACGTGCAGGCCGCGCGAGCCGGTCGTCATGACCCCGGAGGCGAGCCCCACCTCGTCCAGAAGACCGTGCACGAGGCGGGCGGCGGAGCGGACGGCCTCGAAGTCGTCCTCCCCCGGCGGATCGAGGTCGAACACGAGCCGGTCCGGGCGGTCCACGTGCGGCGCCCGGGACTGCCAGCGGTGCAGGGTGACGGCCGCCTGGTCCGCGAGGTAGACGAGGGTCGCGGTGTCGTCGCACAGCGCGTGCAGGACGGTGCCGCCTTCCTTGGCGACCTCGAACCGGTGGATCCAGTCCGGGAAGTACGCGGGGACGTTCTTCTGCATGATCCGCTCGCCGTCGAGGCCGTCGGGGAGGCGTTCCAGCATCAGGGGGCGGTCGCGCAGGTGCGGGAGCATGTGCGGGGCGATCTCGCGGTAGTACGCGACGAGGTCGCCTTTGGTCAGGTCCGGGCCGCCGTTCGCCCCTGGTCCGGCCGGCAGCAGTTCCTTGTCCTGCCGGTGCAGGGTGACGGTGTGGGCGCCCACCCGCAGGCCGCTCGTCCGGTCCCGCTTCATCGCGTCACCTCTTCTTCCCTACTTCCCTGTTCCTGTTCTCGTTCTCGTTCTCGTTCAGGCGGCCCGTTCGAGGCAGTCCTCCGCCACGTGCCGGTCCAGCGCGGCCCGCACCAGAGCCGCGGCGAGTTCGGCGTGGGGGGGGGCGCCCGCGCGCCGGGCCCGCGCCCCGGGGTGCGTGGGGGGGGCGCGGCCGGGGGCGCCCCGGAGGGTGTTTTCGTGCCGGGTGT
>NZ_JBHYTK010000079.1:17922-34898 GCF_042749255.1 Streptomyces sp. NPDC059524
CGGGGCCTCCCCCCCCCCCCGGGCGGGACCCGCGCGCCCCCCCCCCGCCCCGCGCGTTTTGGGGGGTGCGGGGGGCCCCGGGCGCCCCGCCCGCCCGCCGCGGGGTCCTTGGGGAGGCCGAGGCGTTCGGCTCCCTGGAGGGTCTTGTCGTCCAGGTAGGGGGCGAACTCGGGCCATACGTCCTGCACTTCGCGCAGGAAGATGTCGGCTCCGGTGGGGCCGAGGCCCGGCGTGAGGCGCAGCGAGGCGCGCAGCGCGCCGGCGTCGCCGTCGGCCCGTTCGCGCAGCCTGCGCAGGTCTCCGCCGCAGTCGTCGAGCAACAGGCGGGCGCCGTCGCCGAGTTGGGTGACGGTGCGTTCGTCGTAGCGGCGGTATCCGCCTTCGCCGAGGGCGTCGACGCGCTGCTGCCAGGTGGCGTCGGCCATGCGGCGCGGGTCGCGCAGTCCGGCGTCGTACAGGGCGCGCGCTGTCGCCACGCCGACGGAGGCGCGGATACGGGTGCTCAGCAGCGTCGCGAGCACCAGGGTGCGGTACAGCGGCTGCGGGGTGTCCTTGAGGCGGATGCCCGCTTCGGCGGCGTACGTCAGGCCGTGCTCGTCGAGCAGGGCGTGCAGCACCTTCCGCTGGGCGTTCGTGGTTCGCGTCATGGCTTCGTCCGCTCCCTGACCATGTCGGTGAGCATGGCCGGCATCGGGGTGGCGGCGAGTTCGGTGCCCGGGGCCGCCTCGGACGTGAGGCGGTCGAGTCCGCTCGGCAGGGTGTCCAGGAGGCCGCTCATCCGGTGTCGCCGCCGTCCGGGTCCCAGGTCTCGGCGTCGGGCGCCTCGGCGATCTGGCGCAGGGTGCGGCCGCTGCGCGCCGAGCGGGCCCGGCGCGGGTCGGGGGTGCCGCCACCGCCGCGCCCGGTTCCGGTGCGCACGAGCAGCCAGGTCGGTTTCGCGCCGCTCGTCCCCTCGCGTTCCTCGCGACTGTGGAAGCGGGTGAGGGCGTACTGGCCGTGCAGTTTGTCGCCGTGCAGTTCGAAGGTGGCGTGGCCGTGGTCGAGCGCCTCGGCGAACGGCACGGGCCGGTCCTTCCGGTCGTGGCTGGTGGGGCGGTAGGTGCCGCGGTCCCAGACCATGACGGTGCCGCCGCCGTACTCGCCGGGGGCGATCACGCCCTCGAAGTCCTGGTAGGCGAGCGGGTGGTCCTCGGTGGGGACGGCGAGCCGCTTGTCGTGCGGGTCGGTGGAGGGGCCCTTGGGGACCGACCAGGACTTGAGCACGCCGTCGACCTCCAGGCGGAAGTCGAAGTGCATGGTGCGCGCGTCGTGGATCTGCACCACGAACGCCGGCTCGTCGCCCTCGGCCCTCGTCGTGTCCTTCCGCTCGCCGCGGCCGGGCCGATCACCGCGGTCCGGTTGATCACCGCGCGGTTCGCTGGTCCGGTCGAAGTGCCGCTTGTCGCGGTAGGCCCGCAGACTGTCGCGGCCGTCCTTCTGCGTCACGGCGTTCTCCTCCCTGCGGGCCACCGGGCCGGACCTGCGTCCGGGTACCCGTGATCTCCCGCGGCACGCGTGGCGGGGCCCCGGCCTGCGCATCCGTTCCGTGGACCGGGGTACTCGGCGGGCCGGAAAGGAGACCGTCATGCCACGAGGTGCCAACGCCAAGCGGGAACGCCAGTACGAGCACATCAAGGAGAGCGCCGAGAAGCGCGGCGAGTCGACCGAGCGGGCCGAGGAGATCGCGGCGCGCACGGTCAACAAGGAGCGCGCGCGGTCCGGGGAGTCGAAGACCGCGAGCAAGGTCTCGACGCAGGACAAGAAGTCCGCGTCGCAGCGCGGCGGGGAACGGTCCCACAGCGGCGCCGGAGGCCCGACGAAGGACCAGCTCTACGAGGAGGCCAGGAAGCGCGGCATCGAGGGGCGCTCGTCCATGAACAAGCGGGAACTGGCCAGGGCGCTCGGACGCTGAGCCTGTCCGGCCCCGGCCGGACCCACTCGCACGCGAACGGAGATTCCGGATGTTCGACAGCACCCTGGCGTTGTTGGCGGAGGGCTACGCGTGGCTGCCCGACCGCCGCCGTCGCCGTGACGGCCGGCCGGTGACCGGCCGCCTCCTGGGCAAGAAGGTCGTGGCGCTGCACGGCCCCGACGCGGTCCGCTTCTTCTACGACGAGCGGCACGTCGTGCGCCGCGGCGCCCTGCCGGGCCCGGTCCTCGACACGCTGTTCGGCCGGGGCGCCGTGCACACCCTGGACGGAGCGCGCCACCGGGCCCGAAAGGCCCTGTTCACGGCGCTGCTCCAGGACCGCGGCGGCCTGGACCGCCTCGCGGCCGACCTCGCCGACCAGTGGACCCGGGCACGTCGCCGCTGGGACGGCCTCGACCGGCTGGTCTTCTTCGACGAGGCGGGCCTGCTCCTGACGCGTGCCGTCTGCGACTGGTCCGGCGTGCCGCTCCCGGACGACGGGGCGGAGGGAACGGCCCGCGATCTGCTCGCCATGGTGGACGGTTTCGCCTCGGTCGGCCCCCGGCACCTGCGGGCGCGCCGGGCGCGGAGCCGGCAGGAGGACCGGATCGCCCGCCTGGTCACGGAGGTCCGCGACGGTGACCGCACGGCGCCCGAGGGGTCGGTGCTGCGGGCGGTCGCCGATCACCGGGACGACGACGGCCGGCTGCTGGATCCGCACACGGCCGCGGTCGAGATCCTCAACGTGCTCCGGCCGACGGTGGCCGTCGCCTGGTTCCTGACCTTCGCCGCGCACGCCCTGCACCGGTGGCCCGAGCATGGCAAGCGGCTGGCCGACGGCGACGCGGCCTGGGCGCGGGCTTTCGCGCAGGAGGTCCGCCGGTTCTACCCCTTCGCCCCGTTCGCCGGCGGGATCGCTGCCGCCGACCTGCGCTGGGAGGGCCAGGACATCCCCGAGGGCAGCATGGTGCTGCTCGACCTGTACGGGCAGAACCACGACCCGGAGCTGTGGCCCGAGCCGTACGCCTTCGATCCCGGCCGCTTCCTCGGCCGCGAGCCCGGACGGGACGAGCTGATCCCGCAGGGCGGCGGCGATCCGGCGGTCCATCACCGGTGCCCGGGCGAGGACGTCGTCCTGACGGTCCTGGAGACCCTGGTCCCGCATCTCGCCGAGCTGCCCTACCGCGTCCCCGAGCAGGATCTGCGCATCCCGCTGAACCGTGTGCCCACGGCGCCGCGCAGCGGGTTCGTGATGACGCCCGTGCCGTAGAACACGGCGGCACGCCGGGTGGGACCGGAGAACCCCTGGTCGCGCGTACACCCGGACGGAGTCGGTCCGCTTCAAGGCGGCCACGCGGGGAACCCGGTAGTCCTCCCCGAAGCCCCCACCCGCACGAGAGGGAGTGACACATCATGGTCGATCCCGGCGACAAGGAGTTCTACCACCGTTCGCCTCATGCCTGGATGCCCGAGGACCGCCCGCGCGGCGGGGGTCCGACGCGTCCGGTCAAGCACCGGGGGACGCTGGCGACCGTCCTGCTGATCGCCGCCGTCATCCTGGTGATCCTCGTGGGCATCGCCCTGTTCCCGTGATCCGCTCACGCCTGCCGGCCGCGCCCGGCGTCTACCGGCCCGGCCACGACACCGCGCTCCTGATCCGGGCCCTGGACGACGAGCCCGTCGCCCGCCGCTCCACCGTGCTGGACCTCGGGACCGGATCGGGAGCCCTTGCCCTGGCGGCGGCCCGCTCGGGCGCCCGGGTGACCGCCGTCGACATCTCGTGGCGGGCGGTGTGGACGGCGCGCCTCAACGCGCGCCTGGCCGGCCGCCCGGTGCGGGTGCGGCACCGCGATCTCGGCTCGGTCCACGGGCTCGGCCCGTTCGACCTGGCCGTCAGCAATCCGCCGTACGTCCCCTCGCCCCGGCCGCTGCCCCGCCGGGGCGCCGCACAGGCCTGGGACGGGGGCCCGACCGGGCGCACCGTCGTCGACCGTGTCTGTGACGCCGCCGCGCGGGTGCTCCGCCCCGGCGGCGCCCTCCTCATGGTCCACTCCGCGCTGTGCGACGAGGAGATGAGCCTGGACCGGCTGGCCGGGCTGGGGATGAAGAGCGCGGTGATCGACCGCGCGTTCGTGCCGTTCGGGCCGGTCCTGCGCGGGCGCCGGAACTGGCTGTGCGCGCACGGTCTCCTCGACCGGGAGGCCGCGTCCGAGGAACTGGTGGTCATCCGTGCCGAACTCCTCTGAACCCCGTGAGCCCCGCCCGTGCCGGATCAGGGCCGACCGCACGGGTCCGCTGCTCGTGGAGGGCCCGGTCGAGGTGACCGACGCCGACGGCGTGGTGCACACCTCCAGGCGCTTCCAGGTGGCGATCTGCACGTGCCGCCGCAGCCGCATCTACCCCTGGTGCGACACGAGCCATCGCCGCCACTCCCCCGCACCCCGGCCGGTGGACCCGTCGTGACGCCCGCCCCGCCACCGGAGCCCCGCACCCACACACCTGAACTGCCGCCCGCCCGCGGAGCGTTGTCGCACTGGGTGACGACGGTGCTGACGCACGACGAGCCGACGCCGCCGCCTCCCGACGACGCGGCCGCCGACCCCTACGGCGACGACCTCCAGCTCGCCCTCTACGTGCTCTACGAACTCCACTACCAGGGTTTCCGGGGCGTCGACCCGGACCGGGAATGGGACCCCGGCCTGCTGGCCGTACGACGGCGGCTCGAACGGTGCCTGCTCGCCGCCCTGCGCGCGGACGCGGCCCCGCCCGGGAGCGCGGCAGACGTCCTGGACGACCTCCAGGCCGAGCCTCCCGCCGGACACGACCCCGACAGCGTGAGCCATCACCTGCGGCGCGACGGCACCGCCCGGCAGTTCCGGGAGTACGCCGCGCTGCGCTCGCTCTACCACCTCAAGGAGGCCGACCCGCACGCCTGGGTCGTCCCGCGCCTGCACGGCCGGGCCAAGGCGGCGATGGTGGCGGTCGAGTACGACGAGTTCGGCGCCGGACGACCCGAGGACGTCCACGCCCGCCTCTACGCGGACCTGATGACGGACCTCGGCCTGGAGACCGCGTACGGCCACTACCTGGGCCGGGCCCCGGCCGCCGCCCTCGCCCCGGTCAACGTCATGTCCCTCTTCGGACTGCACCGCGGCCTGCGCGGCGCCCTGGTGGGCCACTTCGCGGCGGTCGAGATCACCTCGTCCCCCGGGTCCCGCCGGCTCGCCGAGGGGCTGCGGCGCCTCGGCGCGGGCCCCGCCGCCCAGCGGTTCTACGACGAGCACGTGGAGGCCGACGCCGTGCACGAACAGGTGGTCCGGCGCGACGTCGTCGGCGGCCTGCTGCGCGCCGAGCCCTCACTGGACGGTGACGTCGCCTTCGGCGCGTGCGCCACCGGCTTCCTCGAGGACCGGCTCGCCGCGCACCTGCTGAGCCACTGGCGGCGCGGCGACAGCGCCCTGCTCGAACCCCTGCCGGAAGGAACCCCGTGATGACTGCGCGAGCGGCGGTCTTCGACGTGGACGGAACCCTCGTCGACACCAATCACCTGCACGCCGTGTGCTGGTGGGAGTCCCTGCGCCAGGCGGGCCACCGGGTCCCCATGACCTCGGTGCACGGCGCCATCGGCCTCGGCTCCACCGACCTCCTCGCCCATCTCCTCGGCCCGGACCGGGACAAGGACGAGGACGCGGCCCTCAGCGCCGGCCACAAGGCCCTCTACGGCACCTGGCACCCGCGCCTCGCACCGTTCGACGGGGCGGCCGACGTCCTGCGCCGGCTGCACGAGGACGGCTGGCCCGTCGTCCTCGCCACCTCGGCGAGCGGACCCGAGCTGGAGGCCCTGCGTGCGGCGCTCGACGCCGACGAGGCGATCGACGCGACCGCGAGCGCCGACGACGTCGACGCGGGCAAGCCCGCGCCCGAACCCGTGTGGCACGCGCTCGACCTCGTCGGGGCGGAGCCCGGGGACAGCGTCTTCGTCGGCGACTCGGTGTGGGACATGCGGGCGGGGCGCCGGGCCGGTGTCACCCCGGTCGGGGTGCTGAGCGGGGGCGTGTGCCGCGCCGAGCTGGAGGCGGCGGGCGCCGCGGAGGTGTACGCGGACACGGCGGACCTGCTGCGCCACCTGGACCGCAGCGCCTTCGGGCGCTCCTGAGTCCTCAGGCGCCCCGCAGTCCGGGCAGCACCTCGCTGCGGTAGAAGTCGAAGAATCCCTGCTGGTCCGGGCCGATCTGGCCGACGTACACCTCGTCGAATCCGGCGTCGTCGTACGCCGAGACCGCGCGCAGATGCTCCTCGGCGTCGTCGCCGCAGACGGAGCCGTCGGCCACGGCCTGCTCGGTGACGAGCGAGGAGGCCTGTTCGAAGTGCGCGGGGCTGGGCAGGACCTGCCCCAGTTCGCCGGGCAGGAACTGGGTGGGCCACAACCGGTGGACCGTCTTGACGGCCTGCTCCCGGTCGGTGCCCCAGCACACTTTGAGGCCGCCGAGGACCGGCTTCTGGCCGCCTCCGGAGCGGCGGAACCGGCCCACCAGTTCCTTGTCCGGCGTCATCGTGACGAAGCCGTCGCCGATGCGTCCGGCGAGCGCGGCGGCCTTGGGGCCGAAGCCGGAGACGTGGATGGGCACGGGCTCGTCGGGGACGGTGTAGAGGCGGGCGTTCTCCACGGTGTAGTGGCGGCCTCGATGGGTGACCTCGTCGCCGGTGAGAAGCTCGCGGATGACCTGCACGGCCTCTTCGAGCATCTGGAAGCGGACGTCGACGGCCGGCCAGGCGTCCCCGAGGACGTGCTCGTTGAGGGCCTCTCCGGTGCCGACGCCGAACCGGAAGCGGTTGCCGGTGAGCACCCCGGAGGTGGCGACCGCCTGGGCGTTGACCGCCGGATGCATACGGAGGGTGGGGCAGGTCACGAACGTGGTCACCGGCAGTGACGTCACCTGGGCGAGCGCGCCGACCATCGACCAGACGAACGGGCTCTGCCCCTGCGCGTCGGTCCAGGGGTGGTAGTGGTCCGAGATCGCCAGGCACTCGAAGCCGGCCTGTTCGGCGGCCCGTGCCTGGTCCAGCAGCTCCGCCGGGGTGAACTCCTCGCTCGCCAGGAAGTATCCGTAGCGTGCCATCACTTGCTCCTCACGTGGTTCGGCCCCCGTCGCCCGCGAAGGCGATGTCCCGCCCCCTGAGTACGCGCGCCCCCATGTTCCTTCGCATCATCTCCAGCGCCGCGTCGGCAAGTTCGGGGTGGATGGAGGCGACGGCGTCGCTGACGACCGTCACGTCCAGGTGCCGGATGTGGGCGTCGAGCGCGGAGTACAGCACGCACTGTTCGGTGACCTGACCGCACAGGGTCACGTGCCGCACGTCCAGCTCCCACAGCAGGTACGACAGCGGCGTCTCGAAGAAGATCGAGTGCCGTGCCTTCACGACGAACAGCGCGTCGTCGTCGGGCGTGATCGGCTCGACGAGGTCCGCGTGCCGCCCGGCGAGGGCGGCCTCGACGATCTCCCCGTGGTGGGAGCGCCACTGTCCGAAGTTGTCGTTGGCGTACACGACGGGCACACCGCCGGCCCGTGCGGCGGCCAGCAGCTCGGCCACGACCGGCACGATCTTGCGGGCCGAGGGAAGCAGCAGCTCCGCGTCCTCGTGGTCGTACGTGTTGATCATGTCGATCACGATGAGGGCCGCTGCACCGTCGTTGACTGGCATCGCTCCCGCGTACCCAGGAACAATGGTCCTGAAGCGCGCCGCCGGGACTGGCCCGCGCCTGCGCGGGAACCCGGGCTCCGCAGACGACATCGGCCGGGGGCGCCCCCGGCCGCAGGCGAGCAGGAGATCCTCATGACACTCCAAGACCACCTGGTCACCGTGATGCTCAGCAACTGCACGGATGACGACGCGCACCGCGTCCTGTCCCATCTCGGGGTGCTGGCCGGCGCGCCCGGGCCCACCCCCGCGCCGGCCGGCGGCGGCTCCCACGCCCCGGCCCACCCGACGGTGTGGACCGCCGAGGTCGACCCGGAGGCCGGGCCGCCCGAGGCCGGTTCCGACGCCCGGGCCGCCGCCCTCGACGGGTCGGTGGCGCTGAACGCACAGGGCTCGCCGCACGGCGTGCAGGCGCTGCGTGACGTCCTGGCGCAGGCCTTCACGGTGGAGGACACGGGGTCGGTCTCCGGTGACCAGGAACGCGACTGCCAGTTCCGGCTCACCGCGCGCTGAGCGGCCGGGTGGGTCCGGCGCGCTCACGCGGCCTGCGGCTGCGGGGCGCGGTGAGCGCTGTCACGGATCCGCGCGCAGCTGCGGCTGATGAGCCGCGAGACGTGCATCTGCGAGATGCCGAGCTCCTCACCGATGCGCGCCTGCGTCATGTCCTCGAAGAAGCGCAGGTAGAGGATGGTGCGCTCACGTTCGGGCAGGAGTCGCAGGCCGTCCTTGGCGGCTTCGCGGTCGGCGACGAGGTCGAAGCCGGGGTCGGGCGCGCCCAGGCTGTCGGCGAGGCTGTAGCCGTCGTCGGAGGGACCCATCTCGGCTTCGAGGGACAGGCTGCGGTAGCTGTTCAGCGCCTCCAGGCCCTCCCGTACCTCGTCCGGGGTCAGCCCCGTCTCGCGCGCGATCTCCTCGGCGCCGGGCTCCTTGTCGGGGTGCCCGGCCCGGTTCATGAGGTCGCGGCGGGCGAAGCGGACCCGGTTGCGCAGGTCCTGGACGCGGCGCGGGACGCGGACGTCCCACGTGTGGTCGCGGAAGTGGCGGCGCAGTTCCCCGGTGATGGTGGGCACGGCGAAGGGTTCGAAGGGGCCCTGCCCGGGGTCGTAGCGGTCGACGGCCTTCACGAGGCCGACGGCCGCCACCTGCTGGAGGTCCTCGACGCTTTCTCCCTTGTTCCTGAAGCGCCGGGCGAGGCGGTGGGCCATGGGCAGCCATGCCTCCACCAGTTCCTCGCTCAGCACGTCGTGTTCGGGTCCCCGCGGGCTGTCGGCGAGGCGGAGGAACGCCTGTTCGGTGTCGGGCGCGTCGTCGTGCACACGGTGAGTGGCCATAAAGAGGGTCTCTCCTCGGCGTGGCTCGTCGTTTCGGTGAAGGGTCAGGCGGGCATTTCGCCGGCTTCTCTGCGGACCCGGGCGCAGCTTTCCCGGATGAGGCGCGACACGTGCATCTGCGAAATGCCGAGCAGGTCGGCTATCCGTATCTGCGTCATGTCCCGGAAGAAACGCAGATAGAGAATCGTGCGTTCGCGCTCGGGCAGACGGCTGAGGCCTTCCTTGGCCGCTTCGCGCTCGGCGACGCGGTCGTACGCCGGCTCGGGTTCGCCGAGTGTGTCGGCGATGGTGCAGCCGCCGCCGTCGGAGAAGGACATCTCCGCGTCGAGCGAGCGTGCCTGGTAGCTGTCCATCGCGGACAGGCCCTCGCGGACCTCGTCCTCGGTCAGACCGGCCTCTGCGGCGATCTCCGCCACGCTCGGCTGCTGCCCGCCGGGCTGCTGCGTCAGGGCGCGGCGCGCGGCACGGACCGCGTTGCGCAGGTCCTGGACCCGGCGCGGTACGTGCAGGTCCCACAGGTGGTCGCGGAAGTGGCGGCGCAGTTCGCCGGTGATGGTGGGCACCGCGTACGACTCGAACGCGCCGAGCGCGGGGTCGTAGCGGTTCACGGCCTTGAGCAGGCCGAGCGCGGCGATCTGCTGGAGGTCCTCCAGGCTCTCGCCCTTGTCGCGGAAGCGGCGCGCGATGCGGTGCGCCATCGGCAGCCAGGCCGTCACGGCCTCCTCGCACAGCAGATCGCGCTCGGCGCCGGGCTCGAGCCCGGCCATCCGCGCGAACAGTGCCGACGTGTCGGGAGCGTCGTCGTGACGGCGGCGGGTACGGCCTCGCGACCGCGCCCGGTCGATCCTTTCGGTGAGCATGAGAAATCGCTCCTCAACGAATTCGTTGAGCTGGATTCGCGAGAAGCACGTACGCGTCGCTCCGAGGAGCGTCATCTCCCCGGGGGCGGCCGCGCCGCTCGCGGAAGATGCCTTCGCTCCAAAGCATCGACGTACGGGTACCCCACCATTGTCCGTCCGAACGGACCGATTTGGCCAACGCGGAACGCGCAAGCCTTTTGGAAGGTGCAAGGATGGGTCCGAGGGGGGCCTCACCCCGGAACGGTACGAAGATGAACAGCCAGAGCGCAGCCGTCGACGGCGGAACCCTGTCGAGTCACGCGGTGATCGGTGCCCCGTGCTGGGTCAGTCTGACCACCCGCGATCTGGAGGCTGTCCAGTCCTTCTACACCGCCGTCCTCGGCTGGCAGTGGCGGGTCGGCAAACTGGGCGATCGCTACCGGTTCGCGAGCGTGGACGGGGTGCCGGTGGCCGGTGTGTCAGCCGTTCAGAGCATGGGGGACACGGCTTTCGCGTGGACGCCGTTCTTCGCCACGGACGACGCGGACCGTGCGGTGTCCCGCGGCTACGAGCGGGGCGGCACGACGGCCCTGGGCCCGATCTCCTTCCCGCCCGGGCGGGCGGCGCTGCTCGCCGACCGCGACGGGGCCGTCTTCGGCATCTGGGAGGGCGAGCTGGTCACCGGCTGGGAGAAGTGGCGCGCCGCCGCCCCGGCCTTCATGGAGCTCCACACGCGCAACGCGTTCGACGCCGCCATGTTCTACGCGGAGGTCCTCGGCTGGGCCTCCGAGGCGGAGGGGTGCTGCGAGGCCTGTTACGAGGACGAGAGCGTCGTCCTGCGCAGCGAGGGCGAGGTCGTGGCCCGCATCCACTCGGGCGCGGTGGAGTCGGCGCCGGATCCGGCGATCCGGCCGCGCTGGCAGATCCACTTCGCGGTCGAGGACGTGGAGGCCTGCGCCCGTGCCGCGCTCGACCACGGCGGCTCGGTCCTGGCGCGGGCGGCGGGTCGTCCGGAGATCACGCTGAGCGATCCGGACGGCGCCCGTTTCGTTGTGTACGCGCGGCCGGCGGGCTGAGCCCCGCGCTCAGGCGGTGCGGGCGGGCCGGGAGAGCAGGAGCAGGCTGTAGGGCGCGAGGAGGATCCGGCTCGCGGCCTTGTGCTCGGTCTCGTCCGCGTCGCCCCCGGCGTCCGTGGTGTCGATCCGGGTGGTCCAGCGTTCGCCGTACTCGGTGCCGGGCAGGTCGAAGGCGACGGGCTCCCGGTAGCTGTTCATGAGCAGCAGGAAGGAGTCGTCCACGACGCGGCGGCCGCGGGCGTCGGGTTCGGCGATGGCGTCGCCGTTGAGGAAGACTCCGAGGGCGTGGGCGTCGGGCCGCCGCCAGTCCTCGTCGGTCATCTCGCGCGCGTCGGGGCGCAGCCACACCAGGTCGGGCAGGGGCTGTGCGGCGCGGGTGGGGGTGTCGCCGCGGAAGAAGCGGCGTCTGCGCAGCACCGGGTGCTCGGTCCGCAGCCGGATGACGCGGCGGGTGAAGTCGATCAGCCGCCGCTGTTCGCCGGTGAGGTTCCAGTCGATCCAGGAGAGCTCGCTGTCCTGGCAGTAGGCGTTGTTGTTGCCCTGCTGGGTGCGGCCGAGCTCGTCACCGTGCGCGAGCATCGGGATGCCCTGCGAACACATGAGGGTGGCCAGGAAGTTGCGCTGCTGGCGCGCGCGGAGTTCGAGGATCGCGGGGTCGGTGGTGGGGCCTTCGACGCCGCAGTTCCAGGACCGGTTCGTGTTCTCCCCGTCCCGGCCGTCCTCGCCGTTGGCCTCGTTGTGCTTGGTGTCGTAGGAGACGAGGTCGCGCAGGGTGAATCCGTCGTGCGCGGTGACGAAGTTGACGCTGGCGCGCGGGCGCCGGCGGTCGTGCTGGTAGAGGTCGGAGGAGCCGGTCAGCCGGGAGGCGAACTCGGCGATGGTGTGGTCGGCGCCGCGCCAGAAGTCGCGTACGGAGTCGCGGTACTTGCCGTTCCACTCCGACCACAGCGGAGGGAAGTTCCCGACCTGGTAGCCGCCGTCGCCGACGTCCCAGGGCTCGGCGATCAGTTTGACGCGGCCGACGACGGGGTCCTGCTGGACGAGGTCGAAGAACGCGGACAGCCGGTCCACGTCGTGGAACTGGCGGGCGAGGGTGGCCGCGAGGTCGAAGCGGAAGCCGTCCACGTGCATCTCGGTGACCCAGTACCGCAGCGAGTCCATGACGAGCTGGAGGACGTTCGGGTGGTGCATCAGGAGGCTGTTGCCGGTGCCCGTGGTGTCGAAGTAGCGGGCCGGGTCGTCGGGGTGCAAACGGTAGTACGAGGCGTTGTCGATGCCGCGGAAGGCGAGCGTCGGCCCGTTCTCGTTGCCCTCGGCGGTGTGGTTGTAGACGACGTCGAGGATCACTTCGAGGCCGGCCCGGTGCAGCGCCTTGACCATGGCCTTGAACTCGGGGACCTGCTCGCCGAGGGCGGGGTGCGCCGCGTAGGCGTTGTGGGGGGCGAAGAAGCCGATCGAGGTGTAGCCCCAGTAGTTGGTCAGACCGCGGTCGACGAGGAACCCGTCGTGGATGTACTGGTGGACGGGCATCAGCTCGACGGCGGTCACGCCCAGCGAGGTGAGGTGCGCGATGACGGGTTCCGTCGCGAGCCCCGCGTACGTGCCGCGCAGCGCCGGCGGCACGTCGGGGTGGGTACGGGTCAGACCGCGCACATGGGCCTCGTAGACGACGGTCTCGGCGTACGGCCGGCGGGGCGGCTTGTCGTCGCCCCAGTCGAACGAGGGGTCGGTGACGACCGAGACCAGAGTGTGCGGGGCGCTGTCCGCCGGCTCGGGGCCGTCCGGGGCCCGCTCGAAGAGCGCGGGGTCGTTGTCGGTGGCCCCCTCCATCGCCCGCGCGTAGGGGTCGAGGAGCAGCTTGGCGGGGTTGCAGCGGTGGCCCGCCGCCGGGTCCCAGGGGCCGTACACCCGGTAGCCGTAGCGCTGACCTGGGCCGACCCCCGGGATCCGGCAGTGCCACACGAAGCCGTCGACCTCGGTGAGCGGGACGGTGCGGGAGGTGCCGTCGTCGTCGATCAGGACGAGGTCGACCCGTTCGGCGACCTCGCTGAACAGGGCGAAGTTGGTTCCTTCGCCATCAGGTGTGGCGCCCAGGGGGAACGGGCTGCCGGTCCAGATCTCCAAGCGCCTGCCTCCTGCGGTGTTCAGCCGGGCACGGGTACCGCGGCCGCGAGCGGTTCGGCCTCGGGCAGCCGCACCCGGCAGGTGAACCAGACGGTCTTGCCGGTGGGCGCGGGGTAGCTGCCCCAGCCGTCGCTCCACTCGGCGATCCGGCTCAGCCGGTCCTGGCGCCGGTCCTGCGGCGCGGCGATGTCGCGGTTGCGGTCCGAGACCGCGGTGACGAGGTGCTGCCCGGTCCACCACATCTCGACGACGGCCGTCTTGTCGGCGCCGTGGTCCTCGATGTCCTGGAGCAGCATCCGGGTGCAGTGGCACACGGGGTCCGCGAGCGTGCGCAGCCCCCAGTGCCGTAGATGTGCGGCGAGAATGCGCTCGACCTGCCCGATCTGCTCCGGGCCGACCTCCACGTCGAGGTGGTAGTGGCGGGAGAGCGTGGGTTCCATGGTTCTGGCTCCTCTCGGCGAAGCCTGCTGCCCGTCGCACCGGCAGCGGCACGGGGTCCCGGACACGGAGCGTGAGCAGCAGTCGCTCCTGGGTCACTCCAGCCTGGGAGGACCACCGCCGGCGCGCAACAGGAACCACGCCCGCCCCACGCGTCGCCGAATCCCCAGACGCGCGTCGTTGAATCCCCAACAGGACGCAGGGTGTTCGCGCATGCACTATGAGTGAGGCGAACTCCCTTCCGCGTGGACCGACCCCCGGTTCGCGCGCGCCACGGTTCGGCATTGAGCCACGTGCGGGGAGCACGCCCCGACAAGAATGGTGACCCCCGTGGTGATCATGCCCGCCAAAACCGAGGTCGCGCGTCATCTGAGGTACTACCGGGCGTGGGAACGGCTCACGCT
Organism: Streptomyces sp. NPDC059524; assembly: GCF_042749255.1. Lineage (NCBI taxonomy): Bacteria > Bacillati > Actinomycetota > Actinomycetes > Kitasatosporales > Streptomycetaceae > Streptomyces > Streptomyces sp. NPDC059524. The sequence continues at coordinate 31,783 of NZ_JBHYTK010000079.1, forward strand.
CGCCCACCCCGCCGACCGGGCCATCCGCATGCGCTTCGAGGACAGTGCGTACACCTTGTGCGTGCTGATGGGCGAGTGCCAGGCCCGGACGGCCGCCGACGCCGCCGAGCAGTACCTGCGTCACGGCACCGTCCGGCCCGCGCGGCCGGGTCCCGTGAACGCGCCTTTGTGATCCGCACCCAAGCATCCGCGTCGATGAATCCGCGTCCTTGGCCCCACGCAGGACCGGCGAGGAGAAACCGATGTTGTCAGCCTTGGCAGAAGGCTCCGTACTGACCGCCAGCGTGCTGGTACGGGACGTCCAGCCGCTCGTCGACTGTGGCCGGCGCCCGGCGAAGGCGGTACCCGGCGAGACCTTCGAGGTCACCGCCACCGTGTTCGCCGAGGCGGGGACCGCGGTCGGCGCCGATGTCGTGCTGCGCGGTCCGGACGGCCGCGCGGGTCCCTGGACCCCGATGCGCGAGCTGTCCCCCGGCACCGACCGCTGGTCCGCGGAGGTCACCCCGGACGCCGAGGGCCGCTGGACGTACCGCGTGGAGGCCTGGACGGATCCGGTGACCGACTGGCGGCGGGCCGCCGAGGTCAAGGTCCCGGCCGGTATCGACAGCGGGCTGATGCTGGAGGAGGGCGCTCTCCTGTACGGGCGGGCGGCGCTGGGTGTTCCGCCGGGGGCGGAGCGCCGGGTGCTGCTGGCCGCCGCGGAGGCCCTGCAGGACGAGGAGCGGACCCCGGCCGAACGGCTCGGGGCCGCGCTGACTCCGGAGGTGGCGGCCGTCCTCGCGCGGTATCCCCTGCGCGAGCGGATCACCCGCTCCCCCGCCCTGCCGCTGCTGGTGGAGCGGGAGCGGGCCCTGTACGGGTCCTGGTACGAGTTCTTCCCGCGCTCCGAGGGCGCGGTCGTCGAGCCCGGCAGGCCGCCGGTCAGCGGCACGTTCGCGACGGCGGCCGAGCGGCTGCCCGCGATCGCCGCGATGGGCTTCGACGTCGTCTACCTCCCGCCCGTCCACCCCATCGGCACGACGTTCCGCAAGGGTCCGGACAACTCCCTGACCCCCGGCCCGCACGACGTCGGCGTCCCCTGGGCGATCGGCTCCCCGGAGGGCGGTCACGACGCGATCCATCCGGACCTGGGCACGCTCGACGACTTCGACGCGTTCGTCGCGAAGGCCCGCGAGCTGGGCCTGGAGATCGCCCTCGACTTCGCGCTCCAGTGCTCCCCCGACCACCCCTGGGTGGAGAAACACCCGGAGTGGTTCACCCATCGCGCCGACGGGACGATCGCGTACGCGGAGAACCCGCCCAAGAAGTACCAGGACGTCTATCCGATCGCCTTCGACCGGGACCTGCCCGGGATCGTCGCCGAGACGGTGTGCCTGCTGCGGCACTGGATGGCGCACGGGGTACGCATCTTCCGGGTCGACAACCCGCACACGAAGCCGGTGGCGTTCTGGGACGCGGTGCTCGCCGACATCAACGGCACGGACCCGGACGTCGTCTTCCTCGCGGAGGCCTTCACCCGGCCTCCCGTGATGCGGGCGCTGGCGCAGGCCGGCTTCCAGCAGTCGTACACGTACTTCACGTGGCGGGAGACGAAGCGGGAGCTGACCGAGTATCTGACCGAACTCTCCACCGAGACCGCCGCCTTCCTGCGGCCGAACTTCTTCGTGAACACGCCGGACATCCTGCCCGGCCACCTCCAGGAGGGCGGGCGCCCCGCGTTCGAGGCCCGGGCCGTGCTGGCGGCGACGCTGGCACCGAGCTGGGGCGTGTACGCCGGGTTCGAGCTGTGCGAGAACACCGCGGTGCGGCCCGGCAGCGAGGAGTACCTGCACTCGGAGAAGTACGAACTGCGGCCCCGGGACTGGGAGTCGGCCGAGCGGGAGGGCCGCACGATCGCTCCGCTGATCACCCGGCTCAACGAGATCCGGCGGGCCCATCCGGCGCTGCGCTTCCTCAGGAACCTCCGCTTCCACGAAGCCGACAACGACGCGGTGCTCGTCTACAGCAAGCGCGAGGGCGACGACACGGTCCTGGTCGTCGTGAACCTGGACCCGCACCACACCCAGGAGGCCACGGTCTCCCTGGACATGCGTCACCTGGGACTCGCCCCGGACGCCACCGTCCCCGTACGGGACGAACTGACCGGCGAGACCTACCACTGGGGCCGGTCCGCGTACGTGCGCCTCGAACCGGGCCGCGCGCCCGCGCACGTCCTCGCGGTCGGCGACCGTCCGCACCACTGACCGGAGGGTCACCCGCATGATGTTCATGAACGAGCCCGTTCCCGACACCTTCGAGGACACGCCGGCCAAGGACCGCGACCCCGACTGGTTCAAACGCGCGGTGTTCTACGAGGTCCTCGTCCGCTCCTTCCAGGACAGCAACGGCGACGGCGTCGGCGACCTGAAGGGCATCACCGCGAAACTCGACTATCTGCAGTGGCTCGGTGTTGACTGCCTCTGGCTGCCTCCGTTCTTCAAGTCTCCGCTGAAGGACGGGGGTTACGACGTCTCCGACTACACGTCGGTGCTGCCGGAGTTCGGCGACCTGGCGGACTTCGTGCAGTTCGTCGACGCGGCGCACCAGCGCGGCATCCGCGTGATCATCGACTTCGTCATGAACCACACCAGCGACCAGCACATGTGGTTCGAGGAGTCGCGCAAGAACCCCGACGGTCCCTACGGCGACTACTACGTGTGGGCCGACGACGACAGCGGCTACGCGGACGCCCGGATCATCTTCGTCGACACCGAGGCCTCCAACTGGACGTACGACCCGGTGCGGGGCCAGTACTACTTCCACCGCTTCTTCTCCCACCAGCCGGACCTCAACTACGAGAACCCGCGTGTGCAGGAGGAGATCCTGGCGGCGCTGCGCTTCTGGCTGGACCTCGGCATCGACGGCTACCGCCTGGACGCGGTGCCGTACCTGTACGCGGAAGAGGGCACCGACTGCGAGAACCTGCCCGCATCCCACGCCTTCCTCAAGCGGGTCCGGGCCGAGATCGACGCCCACTATCCCGACACGGTGCTGCTGGCCGAGGCGAACCAGTGGCCCGAGGACGTCGTCGACTACTTCGGCGACTACCGCTCCGGCGGCGACGAATGCCACATGGC
>NZ_JBHYTK010000080.1:0-22730 GCF_042749255.1 Streptomyces sp. NPDC059524
TCGCGCAGTTCCCCGCGCCCCTGAAATGCAGACCCTTCGGGTCGCATTTCCCCGAGGAAGGCGCAGCCTTCCCAGGGGCGCGGGGAACTGCGCGACCAGCCCCCGCCCAGCGGCACCTGGCGACGAACCGGTGGACCTACGGCGCGAGGCCGATCAAACCGCGCCGGACGACTGCTCACCCGCAACAAAACGCCGCTTCGCCTCGTCGATCCGGCGCCCGAAGTGGACCGAGGCCCACCACAGTCCCGCGAAGCACAGCCCCAGGAAGAACATGAGCGGCACGAAGAACCCGCTCAGCACCAGCAGGATCTGCAGCGCCCAGCCCAGCTGGACACCCCCGGGCCGCGTCACCATCCCGCACAGCAGAACGCTGAGCAGCATCGCGACCCCGCACACCGTCCACACGAGCCCGGACGACAGATCGGGGTCCTTCATCGCCACGAGCCCGGCGAACCCGATGATGAAGAACTCCCCGATCAGGGTCGAGGAACACAACGTACGCACAGCGGATCAGCCCTTCCCCAGCAGCAGCCTGGCCTCGCCGACCGTGATCACGGACCCGGTGACGAGCACGCCCCCGCCCGCGAACTCGCCCTCCTCCTCGGCCAGCGTGATCGCGGCCTCCAGCGCGTCGTCGAGCCGCGGCTCGACGACCACCCGGTCGTCCCCGAACACCTCGACGGCGATCGCGGCGAGCTCGTCCGCGTCCATCGCGCGGTGGCTCGAGTTCTGCGTGACGACGATCTCCGCGAAGATCGGCTCGAAGGCCTCCAGCAGCCCTCGTACGTTCTTGTCGCCGCTCGCGCCGACGACTCCGATCAGCCGGCTGAAGTCGAAGACCTCGCCGATCGCCTCGGCGGTGACCCGCGCCCCCGCCGGGTTGTGCGCGGCGTCCAGGACCACGGTCGGCGAGCGGCGCACCACCTCCAGGCGGCCCGGCGAGGTCACCGACGCGAACGCGGTACGGATCGTGTCGATGTCGAGCGGGCGCGTGTGCTGCGAGCCAATACCGAAGAACGCCTCGACCGCGGCGAGCGCCACCGCCGCGTTGTGCGCCTGGTGGGCGCCGTGCAGCGGGAGGAAGACCTCCTCGTACTCGCCGCCGAGCCCGCGCAGCGTCACGAGCTGGCCGCCGACCGCGACCTGCCGCGCGACGACGCCGAACTCCAGGCCCTCACGGGCCACGGTCGCGTCCGTCTCGACGGCCTTCTTGAGGATGACCTGCGCCGCGTCCACCGGCTGCTGCGCCATGATCACCGTGGCGCCCTGCTTGATGATCCCGGACTTCTCGCCCGCGATCTCGCCGGGCGTGGAGCCGAGCCGGTCGGTGTGGTCGAGGTCGATCGGCGTGATCACGGCGACGGAGCTGTCGATCACGTTCGTCGCGTCCCAGCTGCCGCCCATGCCGACCTCGACGACCGCGACGTCCACGGGGGCGTCGGCGAAGGCCGCGTAGGCCATGCCGGTCAGGACCTCGAAGAACGACAGCCGGTACTCCTGCTGGGCGTCGACCAGCTCGACGTACGGCTTGACGTCCTCGAACGTCTCGATGAAGCGCTCGTGGCTGATCGGCGCGCCGTCCAGGCTGATCCGCTCGGTGACGGACTGCACGTGCGGCGACGTGTACCGCCCGGTGCGCAGCTCGAAGGCGCCGAGCAGGGCCTCGATCATGCGGGCCGTCGACGTCTTCCCGTTCGTCCCCGTGATGTGGATCGACGGGTACGCGCGCTGCGGCTCGCCCAGGACGTCCATCAGCGCGGCGATGCGGCTGACGGAGGGCTCCAGCTTCGTCTCGCCCCAGCGCGTGGCCAGATCGGCCTCCACCGCGCGCAGGGCCTTCTCCACCTCGGGGTCCTCGGGGCGGGCCGGGATCCCGTCGCCCTGCGGGGGGCCGCCCTGGGTGCGCAGGGTGCGGCTGCCCGCCTCGATCACCGCGAGGTCGGGATCGCGGGTCGTCTCCGCGCCGACGATGTCGTCGAAGGCGTCGGTCCCGTCGGCGGGCTCGTGGTCGTCGCTGCTGTCGTGCGGGGGGAGGTCACTCACACCCGCCAGTCTACGGAGCCCCGCCGACACCGCCGCCCCCGTCCCCCGGGGCACGCGTCCATCCGCCGTAAACCGCCCCGCCCGCTCGGCGCGGTTCGCCACCCCTCCCGGAGCCCGGGGGTCCAATCTGACCATGTGGTACGCACATCAACCCGGCCGTCGCACACGGCAGATCCTCGGTGACGGCGCCGTCCTGCTGTGGACCGGCGGCTGGGCCTCGGCCGCCGTCGCCGCGCACCGGCTGATCTCCGAGCCGGACCGCCCCGCCCCGCACGCGGGCGCCCGGCTGCCGCTGCTCGGCCCGCGCGTGAACGGCACCCTGCACGACGTCGCGCTGGCCGGCGACCGGCTCGCCGACGCCACGCCCGCGGGCCCCGCACCGGCCCAGGCGCTCGCGCTGCTCGCCGCCGTCGCCCTGTTCGTGGTGCCCGCGGGGCTGCTGCTCGCCCTGTGGCTGCCGCGCCGGCTGCGCTGGGTGCGGCAGGCCGCCGCCGCCCGCGACCTCGCCGCCACGGAGGACGGCCGCGAACTCCTCGCCCTGCGCACCCTCCTGCGCCCCCTCGACGACGTGGGCCGCACCGCGGGCGCCCTGCCCGACTCCACCCCTGGCAGCCTCGCCGAGGGCTGGCGCGAGGGCGACCCGGCCACCCTGGACGCCCTCGCCGAGGCCGAACTGGTCCGCCTGGGCCTGCGCACGGTATGACGGCGACCGGCCGCGCCCTGCCGCTGCTGCTCGTCGCGACACCGGCCGACGCCCCGCCGCATGTCCTGACGACCCTGCGGGACCCGCGCTTCACGTACCGCATGGTGCACACCGGGCAGGACGCGCTGCGCGACCTGTACCGGTACCGGCCCGACCTGCTGCTGCTCAGTCTGCGGCTGCGTGACCCGGGGCCGTGGGACGTGCTGCAGCGGGTCCGCGAGATGACCGAGGACCTGCGGGTCATGGCGCTCGACCGCACCTACCGCGAACGGACCGCGCTGCGCGCCCTGGAGGCCGGCGCCGACGACCTGCTCTGGCTCGACGTGCCGCTCCCCTTCGCCAAGGCCCTGATCCTGGCCAGGCTGCGGCGCGCGATGCCCGCCGATCCCGCCGCTCAGCTCCTCGACGACGGTGTCCTGCGGCTCGACCTGCTGACCCGCGAGGCCTCCCTCTCCGGCACCTTCGTCCCGCTGACCGCCCTGGAGTTCGACCTGCTGTTCGCGCTCGCCTTCAACGCCGGCCAGGTGCTCACCCCCGAGCAGCTCCTCGCCCGCGCCTGGCGGTCCCGGCCAGGCGGTGACCCCACCAAGGTCAAGCACGCCGTGCTGCGCCTGCGCCGCAGCATCACCCACGCCACCGGCCAGGACGCGCCCGTGGAGACCGTCCGCGGCGTCGGCTACCGGTACGTTCCGCCCCGGCCCGCGCGGTCGTAGGGCCCGGGCCCAAAGCCCCGTTCCGTCCCGCCTCGCGCTCTGCGACCCGCGCGCGACCCGAGCGCGCCGCCGCCGCCACCTCGCCGCCCCACAGTCGTCTCCCATGTCCCTCGTAGCCCTCATCCCCGCACACGACGAACAGGACCGGATCGTCGCCACCCTGGCCGGCCTGTACCGGCAGACGTCGCGCCCCGACCGCATCGTGGTCGTCGCCGACAACTGCACGGACGAGACGGCCCGGATCGCCGCACACTGCGGGGCCGAGGTCTTCGTGCCCACCGACAACCACGACAAGAAGGCCGGCGCCCTCAACCAGGCGCTCGGCCCGCTGCTCGACGAGCTGGACGACGACGCGTACGTCCTCGTGCAGGACGCCGACACCGTCCTCAACCCCGAGTTCGTCGCCTGCGCCGTCGACGCGCTGGCCGACCCGGAGGTCGGCGCCGTCGGCGGCATCTTCTACGGGGAGCCCGGCGGCGGACTGCTCGGCCTGCTCCAGCGCATGGAGTACCAGCGCTACGCCGTGGAGATCCGCCGCAAGAAGAACGAGGCCGTCGTCCTCACCGGCACCGGCACCCTGTTCCGCGCGTCCGTGCTGCGCGAGGTCCGCGCCGCCCGGCTCGCGGGCACCGTCGGCGGCGGCGACGGCTACTACTCGCTGGCCTCGCTCACCGAGGACGACGAGATCACCAAGGCCGTCAAGACGCTCGGCCACCGCACCGTCTCCCCCGACGGCTGCTGGCTGGTCACCGAGGTCATGCCCTCGCTCGGCAAGCTGTGGCACCAGCGGCTGCGCTGGCAGCGCGGCGCCCTGGAGAACCTGCGCGACTACGGCTGGACCCCGGTCACCGCCCCCTACTTCCGCCAGCAGCTGCTGCTCGGCGCCGGAGCTCTCGCCCTCGGCCTGTTCGCGACCTTCGCCGTGCTCAGCCTCACCCTCGCCGGCTGGCAGGGCTTCTCCGTGTTCTGGACGGCGATCACGCTGCTCTTCGTCGTCGAACGCACCCTGACCGTCCGCCGCCTCGGCTGGCGGGCCTCCCTGCTCGCCGCGCCCCTGGTCCCGGAGCTGCTCTACGACGCGTTCCGCCAGGCCGTGTTCCTGCGCTCCCTGCTCGACCTGGCCCTGCGCCGCGAGGCCCGCTGGGTCGCCACCTGACCCACGACACCGTCACCACCCGCTCTACAGACAGGAGTTCACCCATGTACGGAAAGCCCACGGACGCCGCGATACTCGGCGGTGGCGGCACCGGCACCCTCGCCGCCACCGGCTCGTCCCCGCTCGCGATCCTCGCCCTGGTCGTCGGCTGCCTCACCCTGATCGCCGCGGGCCTCGCCGTGCGCAGCCTCGTCCCGGTGGTGCGCGGCAAGGACAAGGGCCCCGGACCGCGCTGACCGCCGGCCGCCCCACGGAGAAGGCCCCCGGAACCCATCGGTTCCGGGGGCCTTCGGCCGTCGTGCGGGTCGGTCAGGTCACGCCTGCGGGAGGCGGTCCAGCTGGGCCTGGATGCGGGCGATGTCCTCGTCCGCCTTGGCCAGGCGGCCCTTGATCTTGTCCACGACGTTGTCCGGGGCCTTGGCGAGGAACGCCTCGTTGCCCAGCTTGCCCTCGGCCGCGGCCTTGTCCTTCTCGGCGGCGGCGAGGTCCTTGGCGAGGCGCTTGCGCTCGGCGGCCACGTCGATCGCGCCCGACAGGTCGAGGGCGACCTCGACCCCGGCCACCGGCAGCGTGGCGCTGGCGGCGAACGCGTCGCCCTCCGGCTGCAGCTTCAGCAGCTGGCGGATGGCGGCCTCGTGCGCGGCGAGGGCGCTGCCCTCCAGGGCGAGGCGGGCCGGGACCTTCTGGCCGGCCTTGAGGCCCTGCTCGGCCTTGAAGCGGCGGACCTCGACGACGACCTGCTGGATCGTCTCGATCTCCTTCTCCGCCGCCTCGTCACGGAAGCCGCCCGGGGCGTCAGCCCCAGGAACGGACACAGCCTTCGGCCAGTCGGCCAGGACGACCGTCTCGCCGCCCGTCAGCGTCGTCCACAGGGTCTCCGTGACGAACGGGACGATCGGGTGCAGCAGGCGCAGCGTCACGTCGAGGACCTCACCGAGGACCCGGCCGGACACCTTGGCCTGCTCGCCGCCCGCCATGAACGTCGTCTTCGACAGCTCGACGTACCAGTCGAAGACCTCGTCCCACGCGTAGTGGTAGAGCGCGTCGCTGAGCTTGGCGAACTGGTAGTCGTCGTAGAGGCCGTCGACCTCGGCCACCGTCTTGTTGAGCCGCGACAGGATCCAGCGGTCGGTCGCCGACATCTGCTCGGGCTCGGGCAGCGGGCCCTCGACCGTCGCGCCGTTCATGAGCGCGAAGCGGGTCGCGTTCCAGATCTTGTTGGCGAAGTTGCGGGAGGCCTGGACCCAGTCCTCGCCGATCGGGACGTCGATGCCCGGGTTGGCGCCCCTGGCCAGGGTGAAGCGCAGGGCGTCGGAGCCGTACTTGTCCATCCAGTCCAGCGGGTTCACGACGTTGCCGAACGACTTCGACATCTTCTTGCCGTTCTCGTCACGGACCATGCCGTGGAACGCGATCGTGCGGAACGGCGGCTGGCCGTCCATCGCGTAGAGACCGAACATCATCATGCGGGCGACCCAGAAGAACATCAGGTCGTAGCCCGTGACCAGGACCGAGTTCGGGTAGAACTTCTCCAGGTCCGGGGTCTGCTCCGGCCAGCCGAGCGTGGAGAACGGCCACAGGCCGGAGGAGAACCACGTGTCGAGGACGTCGGTGTCCTGCTTCCAGCCCTCGCCCGTGGGCGGCTCCTCGTCGGGGCCGACGCAGACCAGCTCGCCGTCGGGGCCGTGCCAGACGGGGATGCGGTGGCCCCACCACAGCTGGCGCGAGATGCACCAGTCGTTCAGGTTGTCGACCCAGTCGAAGTAGCGCTGCGACATGTCCGCCGGGTGGATGTTCACCCGGCCGTCGCGGACCGCGTCGCCCGCGGCCTTGGCGAGGGTCTCGACCTTGACCCACCACTGCAGGGACAGTCGCGGCTCCAGCGTCGTCTTGCAGCGCGAGCAGTGGCCGACGGAGTGGACGTAGGGGCGCTTCTCGGCGACGATCCGGCCCTCGGCGCGCAGGGCGGCGACGATCGCGGAGCGGGCCTCGAAGCGGTCCAGGCCCTGGAAGGGGCCGTGGGCGGTGATCACGCCGCGCTCGTCGAGGACCTCGATGGCCTCGAGGTCGTGACGCTGGCCGATCGCGAAGTCGTTCGGGTCGTGCGCCGGGGTCACCTTGACGGCGCCGGTGCCGAACTCCGGGTCGACGTGCGTGTCGGCGACGACCGGGATGGACCGGTCGGTCAGCGGCAGCTTGATCTGCTTGCCGATGAGGTGGGCGTAGCGCTCGTCGTCGGGGTGGACGGCGACGGCGGTGTCGCCGAGCATCGTCTCCGCGCGGGTCGTGGCGACGACGATGGTGTCGTCACCCTCGCCGTACTTCATGGAGACGAGCTCGCCGTCGTCGTCCTGGTAGTCGACCTCGATGTCGGAGATGGCCGTCAGACAGCGCGGGCACCAGTTGATGATGCGCTCGGCGCGGTAGATCAGGCCGTCGTCGAACATCTTCTTGAAGACGGTCTGGACGGCGCGGGACAGGCCCTCGTCCATGGTGAAGCGGTCGCGGCTCCACGCCAGGCCCTCGCCGAGGCGGCGCATCTGGCCGGCGATCTGACCGCCGGACTCGGCCTTCCACTCCCACACGCGCTCGACGAACGCCGCGCGGCCCAGGTCGTGGCGGGACTTGCCCTCCTTGGCGAGCTCGCGCTCCACGACGTTCTGCGTGGCGATACCGGCGTGGTCCATGCCCGGCTGCCACAGCGTCTCGTAGCCCTGCATGCGCTTGCGGCGGGTGAGGGCGTCGATCAGCGTGTGCTCGAAGGCGTGGCCCAGGTGGAGCGAGCCCGTGACGTTCGGCGGCGGGATGACGATGGTGTACGCCGGCTTCTCGCTCTTCGCGTCCGCCTCGAAGTACCCACGCTCTACCCAGCGCTCGTACAGCGGCCCCTCTACCTCGGCCGGCGCGTACTGGGTCGGCAGTTCGGAGGTGGGCGCTGTCTGCTGCTGAGTGTTCTCGGTCACGGGGTCAGTTTAGAGGGGTTCCGGAGTGCCTGTGTCCCGGGTTTTCCCCGGGGCGCGCGGCAAGCGCCACAGTTCCTTCACATCGTCGCCGGGCGGCCTCCGCGGCGCGCACCTCACCCCACCCAGCTGTTCGAAAGTCGCCGCACGCAGCCGCTCCAAGCACCGTGGCCCGCAAGGGCGTTGGCGGCAGAACATTCGAACAGGTCACCGCCGCATGCCGCCGCCCCGGGCGCCGCCCGTTCGTATCAGCTTGGCTCCGAACCCGAAACCGAGGGCCCGATCCGCACGTGCGTACGTCAGGATGTCGGGAGCAGATAAACAGCGGGAGGGAACCCCAGTAATGAGCTACAACCAGCCGGGCCCGTACGGAGGCCAGCAGCCCCAGCAGCCCGGGCCCTACGGCCAGCAGCCGCAGCAGCCGGGACCGTACGGCCAGCAGCCCCAGGCGCCGCAGCCCGGCTACGGCTACCCCCAGCAGGCTCCCCAGGGTGTCCCGCCGCAGCAGGGCGGCTACAGCCAGCCGCAGCAGCCCGGCCCCTACGGCCAGCAGCCCCAGGCCCCGTACGGCGGCCAGTACCCGCCGGCCCCGCCGGCCGGTGGCGGCGGCAAGAAGACCGGCCTCATCATCGGCGCCGTGGCGGTCGTGGCCGCGCTCGGCGTCGGCGCGTACTTCGTCTTCGGCGGCGGTGGCGGCGCCTCGGTCGCCGATGACGGCCCGCACAAGCTGACGACTCCGGCGACGGTCCTGGGCGAGTACCAGAAGGACTCGAAGGAGAACGACGGCTTCGACGACCAGGACATGAAGGACGCGGAGAAGGACGGCCTGAAGAACGGCACGCCCGTCAACGCCTCTTACGCGGTCAAGGACACGTCGAACCCGCTCGCCGGTAAGGTGCTGAACTTCCAGGGCGCCTACGGCGAGATCGAGGACCCGGAGAAGCTCGTCGACGGCATGTTCTCGAAGGGGGCCCTCGAGGCCGCCAAGGGCGGCGACAGCGACGACAGCAAGGCGTCTCTGATCGGCGAACCTACCGACTACAGCACGGACGACTACGTCCTGAAGTGCCAGGAAATGAAGGTCGAGCCCGACAGCGGGAGTGCGGGTGCCACCGGCCCCAAGGAGATCCACATGCCGGTGTGCATCTGGAGCGACAACAGCACCATGGCTCTCATCGCCAGTGCCAACATCGCGGACATGATGTCCGGCAAGGCGGCCGACCTCAAGTCTGCTGCGGACCTCACCGCGAAGTTCCGCTCCGAGGTCCGCGTCAAGGCCTGACGCACGCTGACGGAAACGTGACGAGAGGGGCGGGCGGGGGGGGGCGGCCGCCGCCCCCCCCGCGCGGCTGACCGCCGAGGCCGAGTCGGCCCGCACCGAGGCGCAGGCCCTGCTGGCCCGCGCCCGCCAGGACGCCGAGCGCCTTCTGAACGCGGCGTCGGCGCAGGCCCAGGAGGCCACCGACCACGCGGAGCAGCTGCGTTCGTCGACGACCGCCGAGTCGGACGCCGCGCGGCGCCAGGCCGGCGAGCTGAGCCGGGCCGCCGAGCAGCGCATGTCCGAAGCGGAAACGGCTCTGCGGGAGGCCCGCGCCGAGGCCGAGAAGGTGCTCGGCGAGGCCAAGGACGCCGCCGCGAAGCAGCTCGCGAGCGCCGAGTCGACCAACGAGCAGCGCACCCGGACCGCCAAGGAGCAGGTCGCCCGCCTGGTCCAGGAGGCCACCAAGGACGCCGAGTCGACCAGGGCGGAGGCCGAGCAGGCCGTCGCCGACGCCCGCGCCGAGGCCGAGAAGCTGATCGCGGAGGCCAAGGAGAAGGCCCGTACGGTCACCGCGGAGGAGACCGCGGGCGAGCTCGCGAAGGCCGCCCGTACCGCCGAGGACGTGCTCAACAAGGCGTCCGAGGAAGCCCAGTCGACGACCCGGGGCGCCGCCGAGGAGGCCGAGCGGATCCGCTCGGAGGCCGAGGCGGAGGCCGACCGGCTGCGCGCCGAGGCGCACGACCTGGCCGAGCAGCTCAAGGGCGCCGCCAAGGACGACACCGAGGAGTACCGGGCCAAGACCGTCGAGCTGCAGGAGGAGGCGCGCCGGCTGCGCGGCGAGGCCGAGCAGCTGCGGGCCGAGGCCGTCGAGGAGGGCGAGCGGATCCGGGCCGAGGCCCGCCGCGAGGCCGTCCAGCAGATCGAGGAGGCGGCCAGGACCGCCGAGGAGCTGCTCGCCAAGGCGAAGGCCGACGCGGACGAGCTGCGGTCGGCGGCGACGGCCGAGAGCGAGCGGGTCCGCACCGAGGCGATCGAGCGGGCCACCTCCCTGCGCAAGCAGGCCGAGGAGACGCTCGAGCGCACCCGCGCCGAGGCCGAGCGGCACCGCGCGGAGGCCGAGGAGCAGGCCGAGGAGACGCGCGCGGAGGCCGAGCGGGCCGCGCAGTCCCTCAAGGACGAGACCGAGCGCGCCCTGGAGGCGCGGCAGGAGGAGGCGGCCCGCGAGCTGACCCGCCTGCACACGGAGGCCGAGGAGCGGCTGACGGCGTCGGAGACGACGCTGACGGACGCACGCGCCGAGTCCGAGCGGCTGCGGCGCGAGGCCTCCGACGAGGCGGACCGGCTGCGCGCCGAGGCCGCCGAGCGGGTCCGGGTGCTCCAGGCCCAGGCCGAGACGGAGGCCGAGCGGCTGCGCACGGAGGCCGCGGCGGACGCCGCCGCGAGCCGCTCCGAGGCGGAGACGGTCGCGGTCCGGCTGCGGTCCGAGGCCGCCGCGGAGGCGGAGCGGCTCAAGACGGAGGCGCAGGAGACCGCCGACCGGGTGCGTTCCGAGGCGCGTACGGCCGCCGAGCGGCTGGCCACGGAGGCCGCCGAGACGCTGGCCGCCGCCCAGGAGGAGGCGGCCCGGCGCCGGCGCGAGGCCGAGGAGACGCTCGGCAGCGCCCGCGAGGAGGCCGACCAGGAGCGCGAGCGCGCCCGCGAGCAGAGCGAGGAACTGCTCGCGGTGGCGCGGGCCCGCGTCGAGGAGGCGCAGACCGAGGCGACCCGGCTCGTCGAGGAGGCGGACAGCCGCGCGACCGAGCTGGTCTCGGCCGCCGAGCAGACCGCCCAGCAGGTGCGGGACTCGGTGGCGGGCCTCCAGGAGCAGGCGCAGGAGGAGATCGCCGGGCTGCGTTCGGCGGCGGAGCACGCCGCGGAGCGGACGCGCCAGGAGGCGCAGGAGGAGGCCGACCGGGTCCGGGCGGACGCGTACGCGGAGCGCGAGCGCGCCACCGAGGACGCGAACCGGACGCGGGCCGAGGCCACCGCGGAGGCGGACGCCGCCAAGTCCCTCGCGGAGCACACCGTCTCGGAGGCGCTGGAGGAGGCCGAGCGGCTCCGTACGGACGCCTCGGAGCACGCCCAGCGGGTCCGTACGGAGGTCTCGGACCTGCGGACGTCGGCGGACCAGGACGCCTCGCGCACCCGCGCCGAGGCCCGCGAGGACGCCAACCGGATCCGGTCCGACGCGGCCACGCAGGCGGACTCCCTGATCACGGAGGCGCGCGCCGAGGCGGAGCGCCTGACGACGGAGACGAATGCGGAGGCGGAGCGGGTCCGCGCCGAGTCCACCGCCCGCGCCGAGACGCTGGTCGGCGACGCCACGGCGGAGGCCGAGCGGCTGACCGCCGAATCGACGTCGGCGGCCGAGCAGTTGACGCGGGAGACGCGGGACGAGGCCGAGCGGGTCCGTACCGAGGCCGTGGCCAAGGCGGAGAAGCTGATCGCGGACGCGACCGGGGACGCGGAGCGGCTGCGGGCCGAGGCCGCCGAGACGGTCGGCTCCGCGCAGCAGCACGCCGAGCGGATCCGCACCGAGTCCGAGCGGGTCAAGGCGGACGCGGCGGCGGAGGCGGAGCGCATCACGACGGCGGCCCGCGAGGAGGCCGAGCGCACCCTCGACGAGGCGCGCAAGGACGCGGGCAAGCGGCGTACGGAGGCGGCGGAGCAGGTCGACAAGCTCATCACGGAGTCCGCGGCCGAGGCCGACAAGCTGACCCGTGAGGCGCAGGAGGCGGCGCAGAAGAAGACGGCCGACGCCGAGGCGCAGGCGGACACGATGGTGGGCGCGGCGCGCAACGAGGCGGAGCGGCTGGTCTCCGAGGCCACGGTCGAGGGCAACTCGCTGGTGGAGAAGGCCCGTACGGACGCGGACGAGCTGCTCGTCGGCGCGCGCCGGGACGCGACGCAGATCCGGGAGCGGGCCGAGGAGCTGCGCGACCGCATCACCTCGGAGATCGAGGATCTGCACGAGCGGGCCCGCCGCGAGTCGGCGGAGGCGATGAAGAACGCGGGCGAGCGGTGCGACGCCCTGGTCAAGGCCGCCGAGGAGCAGCTGGCGGAGGCTCAGACCAAGGCCAAGGACCTGCTGAACGACGCCAATTCGGAGGCCGGCAAGGTCCGTATCGCCGCCGTGAAGAAGGCCGAAGGCCTGCTCAAGGAAGCCGAGACGAAAAAGGCCGAGCTCACGCGCGAGGCGGAAAAGATCAAGAGCGATGCGGAGGCCGAGGCCGCTTCCATGATCGAAAAGGGTCAGCGCGAGCTGGATGTGCTGGTCCGGCGCCGCGAGGACATCAATGCCGAGATTTCGCGTGTCCAGGACGTGCTCGAAGCGTTGGAGAGTTTTGAGGCGCCGTCCGGCTCGGGCAAGGACGGTGGCGTCAAGGCGGGTGCGGCGGCCGGGGCCACACGTTCGGGTGGCAAGGGCTCGGAGGGCTAGCCAGAGGGCCAACTGTCATGCATGACAAGGACCTTTGGCCCTCGTTCTCGCAAGCCGTCCGCCGGTACGCCACCCAAAAGGGGTGTCATTCTCCAGATCAAACGGGCATCTGCTCGATGACACGCCGCTTGGACCCCTAGGATTCCCTCTATCACCTCACACCGGTCTCATTTGACAGGAACCCCATGAGCGACACTTCCCCCTACGGCTTCGAGCTTGTGCGGCGTGGGTACGACCGCGCGCAGGTGGACGAACGTATTTCCAAGCTCGTCTCCGACCGTGACAGCGCTCTTGCCCGCATCACTGCTCTGGAAAAGCGCATCGAGGAGCTCCACCTCGAGACGCAGAACGCCCAGGCGCAGGTGAACGACGCGGAGCCGTCGTACGCCGGCCTCGGCGCCCGCGTCGAGAAGATCCTCCGGCTCGCCGAGGAAGAGGCCAAGGACCTGCGCGAGGAGGCCCGCCGGGCCGCCGAGCAGCACCGTGAGCTCGCCGAGTCGGCGGCCCAGCAGGTGCGCAACGATGCGGAGTCGTTCGCCGCCGAGCGCAAGTCCAAGGCGGAGGACGAGGGCGTTCGGATCGTCGAGAAGGCCAAGGGCGAGGCGTCCGCGCTGCGCACCGAGGCGCAGAAGGACGCGCAGTCCAAGCGCGAGGAGGCGGACGCCCTCTTCGAGGAGACCCGCGCCAAGGCCGCCCAGGCCGCCGCGGACTTCGAGACGAACCTGGCCAAGCGCCGCGAGCAGTCCGAGCGCGACCTGGCCTCCCGTCAGGCCAAGGCCGAGAAGCGCCTCGCCGAGATCGAGCACCGTGCCGAGCAGCTCCGCCTGGAGGCGGAGAAGCTGCGCACGGACGCCGAGCGCCGCGCCCGCCAGACGGTGGAGACGGCCCAGCGCCAGGCCGAGGACATCGTGGCCGACGCGAACGCCAAGGCCGACCGGATCCGCTCGGAATCGGAGCGGGAGCTGGCCGCGCTGACCAACCGCCGCGACTCGATCAACGCGCAGCTCACGAACGTGCGCGAGATGCTGGCGACGCTCACGGGCGCCGCTGTCGCCGCCGCGGGCGCGCCCGTCGAGGACGAGCCCATCTCGCGTGGGGTTCCGGCGCAGCAGTCCCGGTAGTCCGCATCACCCCGGAAAGCCCCCTGCCCCCACAGAGGTGGCGGGGGGCTTTGGTGCGTTTTAGCGTGGGCGCATGATCGAGCTCGAGGGGCTGACCAAGCGGTACGGCGACAAGGTGGCCGTCGACCACCTGACCTTCACCGTCAGACCCGGCATCGTCACCGGCTTCCTCGGCCCGAACGGCGCGGGCAAGTCCACCACCATGCGCATGATGCTGGGCCTGGACAACCCGACCGCCGGCAGCGTCCGCATCGACGGCAGGCACTACGCCCAGCTGAAGGACCCGCTCACCGCGATCGGCGCGCTCCTGGACGCGAAGGCGATGCACGGCGGCCGCAGCGCCTACAACCATCTGCTGTGTCTGGCGCAGTCCAACGGCATCCCGCGCGGCCGCGTCGGCGAGGTCCTGGAGACGGTCGGTCTCACCTCGGTGGCCAGGAAGAAGGCCAAGGGGTTCTCGCTCGGCATGGGCCAGCGGCTCGGCATCGCGGCGGCGCTGCTCGGCGACCCGAAGATCCTGATGTTCGACGAGCCGGTCAACGGGCTCGACCCCGAGGGCATCCACTGGATCCGCAACCTGATGAAGTCCCTCGCGGCGGCCGGCCGCACCGTGTTCGTCTCCTCGCACCTGATGAGCGAGATGGCGCTGACCGCCGACCATCTCGTGGTGATCGGCCAGGGCCGGCTCCTCGCCGACACCTCCATGGCCGAGTTCATCCGGCAGAACTCGCGCTCGTACGTACGGCTGCGTTCCCCGCAGCACGAGCGGCTGCTCGACGTGCTGCACGAGTCCGGGATCACCGTCGTCGAAGCCGGCGGCGGCACGCTGGAGGTCGACGGGCACACGCCCGAGAAGCTCGGCGACCTGGCCGCGAGCCACCATCTGACGCTGCACGAGCTGAGCCCGCAGCAGGCGTCCCTGGAGGAGGCGTTCATGCGGCTGACGGCCGAGTCCGTCGAGTACCACGCGCACTCGGACACCACCGGGCACCTGCCCCCGGAGGCGCTGCCGCCGGATGCCCTCGCGCCGCCCGAGGAGCGGCCCGGCCCGCAGCCGGGCGGCTGGGGCGCCTCCTGGCAGCAGGGCACCGACCGGAAGGGGGCCTGAGATGGCCGCGGCCCAGGTCCTCAAGTCCGAGTGGACCAAGATCAAGTCAGTCAACTCGACGGCCCTCACGCTCAGTCTCGCGGTGATCGTGTCGGTCGGCCTCGGCATGCTGATCAGCGCCCTGTCGAACAACGAGTTCTCCAACATGTCCGCCAAGGACCGGCTCACCTTCGACCCCACCTTCGTGTCCTTCGCGGGTCTGACGCTCGGCCAGCTCGCGATGGTGGTCTTCGGTGTCCTCGTGGTGGCGAGCGAGTACAGCAGCGGCATGATCCGCACCTCGCTGGCCGCCGTCCCGCAGCGCGGCACCTTCCTGTTCGCCAAGGTGGCCGTCGCGACGCTGCTCGCGCTCGTCGTCTCGCTGATCACGAGCTTCGCCGCGTTCTTCCTCGGCCAGGCGATGCTCGGCGACCACAGCACGGACCTGGGCGAGCCGAACGTGCTGCGCGCGGTGCTCGGAGCGGCCCTCTACATGACGCTGATGGGCATGTTCTCGATGGGTGTCGCCACGATGCTCCGCTCCCCCATGCTGTCGCTGGGCATCCTCATGCCGTTCCTGTTCCTGGTCTCCCCGATCCTCGGCGGCGTCTCCGCGACGAGGAAGGTCGGCCAGTACTTCCCCGACCAGGCGGGGCAGAAGATCATGCAGGTGATCCCCCAGGACGACGCCCCGTACGGCCCCTGGGCGGGCCTGGCGATCCTGGTCGCCTGGGTCGCGGCGGCCCTCCTCGCGGGCTACGCCCTCCTCAAGAAGCGGGACGCCTGACGCCCGGCTCGGGATCGGGGGCCGGGCGGGGTTCGGGCGGCAGCAGCGCGTCGAAGCCCCGCCAGCCCGACCACTGCCACACGTCGCGGCCGGTCTCGGGCTCCAGCGGCACGAAGCGCCCCAGCTCGAAGTCCTCGGGCCCGACCTTGAACCAGCGCTCGTCGGCGACCTCCGTGCCCAGCCCCACCGTGCGCGCCGTGAGCCGCACCATCAGCTCCACGCCGGTGGAGCTCGACAGGTCCTTGCCCTGGATACGGGTGAACGGCAGGGCGGTCACCGGGGCGTCGACCGGTATCCACACGGTGAACGGCGCCCCGCGTTCCACGGCGAGCCACGAGCGCTCGTCGGCCGGCTCGCCCTTCTCGTCGAGGACCTTCAGCCACTTCTTGTAGATGACGAGACTGCCGTCGTGGGGCGAGCGCTCCAGGTAGCGCAGATGGGCGCGGGCGTGCAGGTCGACGACGGAGAGGTTGTCGAAGCGGTTGTAGAAGCGGACAGCGATGACCGCGTCCTCGCTGCGCGCGTGGTCGCGGGAGTAGCCGGGGAAGTCGGCGGTCCAGGCGTGCGAGACGGAGGCCCGGCGCCGCCAGACGAAGGGGCGCAGGGCGAAGATCTTGATCAGGACGAAGCCGAGGAGCACGGCCGGGGCGAGCGCCCCGGTCACGGAGGCGACGGTGGCCAGGATCTGGTGGGCGGTGGAGCGCGGCTCGGGGCTCAGGCTGTCCGTGCCGACGCAGGCCCGCAGCGCGGAGAGGCCGAGGTCGAGCAGCGCCTCCTGGTCGCCGAACCGTTCGGCCATCGAGCGCGAGGAGTGCTCGGTGAGCGTCCACAGCACCGCGATGACGGCGGCGAGGGCGCTCAGCCCGGCCAGGGTCATCAGGATCAGGGAGACGACCGTCCGCCCGGCGATCCACCCGCGAACGGACGTCCGGTACCGGGGATGGTTCCGCCGCCCGCGCCGCCAAGCCCTCATCGCCCCAACTCCCCGCGCCACACAGCAACTTGATGGAAATTCTAGGGCCGGAACCGAACCTTCCGCCCGGCGCCGGCCGATCCGTCGGCCCGAGCAGGCACACCGAAGGCGCCGCGCGGGTAGCAGTTCCCGTGGAAAGCTGTCCCCGCACCCCCTGACCATCCCGAAGGGCGTCATCGTGAGGACTGAGGACCGAAGCCTGGCGGCGCTCGGACTGGACGGGGTACCCGCCCAGGAGCCCCTGCTCTACCCGGGGCGGCCCATCACCGCCCCCTCCCTGCTCACCGGCGACGAGCTGCTCGAGCTCGACGTACGGCCCCTGCGGCTCGGCGAGTGGTTCGTGGAGGAGCGTGCCCAGGAGGCCGCGGCGCAGCGCCGGCTCGACGAGGCCCTCGTCGACCGCGGGCAGGCCGTCACGGGCCGCCGCCACCCGGTGATCGCCGTCGGCTCGAACGCCTCCCCCGGCCAGGTCACGTACAAGCTGACCCGGCTCGGCATCCCGGCGCAGGTGCCGATGGTGCCGGTGGAGGTGCGCGGTGTGGCGGTCGGCTGCTCGGGGCACATCAGCCCGGCCGGCTACGTCGCGGGCACCCCGTACGTGGACCGGGAGGCGACGACGCGGCTGGTGGTGACCTGGCTGGACGCGACGCAGCTCAAGGCGGTCGACGACACCGAGTTCCCCGACTACCGGCGGGCGATACTGCCGGGCGACTCGTTCGAGATGACGATGCCGTCCGGGGAGCGGCTGGGCGGCGCCTACATCTACTTCAGCGCGCACGGGGTGCTCGCCGACCCGCTGACCGGGCGGCCGCGGCCGGGCGGCGGCGACCAGGCCGAGCTGCTCGCCGCGCTCCTGAAGGACTCGCCCCGCCTCTCGGAGCTGCTCGGGCCCGACGCCGAGAGCTGGGTGGCGACCGCCGGGGCCGACGCGGCGGTGCGCGAGCACGGGACGCGGATCTTCGGCGAGGAGGGCTGGGTGCTGCCGCAGACCGAGTTCCTGACGTACCTCGACGACGCTCCGCGTCCGCGCCTGTACGACGAGCTGCCGCCGCTGGGCGGATCGCTGCCCCCACAGGGCTGAGCGACGCCTTTACTTTCTCTTGGCCGGAACCGTCAGCGCTCGACTACCCTCCTAACCCTTACGGGGGCGTGTGCCCCGACGTCCTGAACCTTGTCGAACCGTTCAGAACTTCCGATGGGTGCGGAGAATGATCGAGGCAGTCGGCCTGACGAAGCGCTACGGCGCGAAGACGGCCGTGTACAACCTTTCCTTCCAGGTGCGGCCGGGAACCGTCACGGGCTTCCTCGGACCCAACGGGTCGGGCAAGTCGACGACGATGCGCATGATCCTGGGCCTTGACCAGCCCACCTCGGGTCAGGTGACGATCGGCGGCTACCCGTACAACAAGCTGCCGAACGCGCCGCGCCAGGTCGGCGCGCTGCTCGACGCCAAGGCGATGCACGGCGGCCGGGCCGCCCGCAACCACCTGCTGTGCCTGGCGCAGCTCGCCGGCATCCCGGCCCGGCGGGTCGACGAGGTGCTCGGGGTCGTCGGTCTGCAGGACGTCGCCAAGCGCCGCTCCAAGGGGTTCTCGCTCGGCATGGGGCAGCGGCTCGGCATCGCGGCCGCGCTGCTCGGCGACCCGCAGGTGCTGCTCTTCGACGAGCCGGTCAACGGCCTGGACCCCGAGGGCATCCTCTGGGTGAGGAACCTGATGAAGTCGCTCGCCGCCGAGGGCCGCACCGTCTTCGTCTCCTCGCACCTGATGAGCGAGATGGCGCTGACCGCCGAGCACCTGATCGTCATCGGGCGCGGGCAGCTGCTCGCCGACATGAGCGTGCGGGACTTCATCGCGCACAACTCGGCGGGCTTCGCCCGGGTCCGCACCCCCGACACCGAGCCGCAGCAGCGCGAGAAGCTGTCCGCCGCGCTGACCGAGGCCGGCGGCCAGGTGCTGCCCGAGCAGGACGGGGCGCTGCGGGTCACCGGGCTGCCGCTGCCGCGGATCAGCGACCTGGCACACGAGTCGGACGTCCGGCTGTGGGAGCTGTCGCCGCACCAGGCCTCGCTGGAGGAGGCGTACATGCGGATGACGCAGGGCGCCGTCGACTACCGCTCCACGGTGGACCAGCGGGCCGGGCTTCAGCAGCCGCTGCCACCGGGCGCGGTGGCGCCGCAGCAGATGCCGGTCGCCGGCCAGGGCCAGCCGGGCTGGTACGCCCCGCCGCCGCCCCAGGAGCAGGCCCCGCAGCAGCAGCCCGCGCAGCAGAACCCGTACGCGGCGCCCGCGCAGGCCCAGCCCCAGGCTCCGGCCCAGCCGCTGCCCCAGCCGCCCGCGGCGCCGCCCGCCGCCGCCCCGACCATGGACAAGGACGCCCGATGAGCACGCCGCCCCAGCCCTACGCCGCCCCGCAGCAGCCCCCGGCGACGCCCGACTGGCAGCTGGCCGGCGCCTCGTACGCCTCGCCGATCCCGGTGCGCCGCGCGCACCTCGGCGACGCGCTGCTCTCGGAGTGGACGAAGATCCGCTCGGTGCGCTCCACGATGTGGACGCTCGGCGTGATGGCCCTGCTGATGGTCGGCATCGGCCTCGCCTCCGCGGCCGTCGTCGCGGCGGCCGACACCGTGGACGCCGGCGCGAACGACGTGCTGGGCCTCGGCTTCTTCGGCGTGCTGCTCGGCACGATCTGCGTGATCACGCTGGGCGTGCTGACCATCGCGTCGGAGTACGGCACCGGCATGATCCGTACGACGATGACGGCCTGCTCCAGCCGCAGCCGGGTGCTCGCCGCGAAGGCGATCGTGTTCTTCGCGCTCGTCTTCACGCTGACGACGGTGCTCGCGGCGCTGGTCGGCGCGCTCCAGGTGGGCATCGTCGGCGCGGACTCGCCGAGCGGCTCCGCGTGGTTCAAGGCGACCGTCGGCGTCGGCCTGTTCGTGGCGCTGCTCGGTCTGCTCGGCCTCGCCGTCGGCACGCTGGTACGGCACTCGGCGGGCGCGATCACGATCATGATCGGTCTGGTGCTGCTGCCGCTGGTCCTCGCGATGTTCATGTTCGCCCAGTCGCTCAAGGACGTGCAGCAGGCCCTGCTCGAGTACTCGGTGCCCAGCCAGCTGGTCGTGCTCTACGGCGACTCGGTGGCCGGCGGCAGCGGCCCGACCGGCTGGGACCCGCTGTGGTTCATGCTCGTGGTGACGGGCATCGCGCTCGGCGGCGCGTTCCTCTCGCTCAACAGCCGGGACGTGTAACGGGCTTTTGCCCGCCCTCAGTGGCGCGGCGCGTTCCGGGACCGCTGCACCTTCGTGGTGCGGCGGTCCTTCGCGTTCCAGCACGCCTTGTGCCAGTGCCGCCGGTCGTCCACTCCCCCGTACTCGGGCCAGGCCACGACGTGGGCGACGCCCGAGGCGATCTCCTGGTCGCAGCCGGGACAGCGGTACGTCTTGCCGGCGGCGCTGGCGCCCGCGACGTGCCGCACGCTCCACTCCTCGCCCTGCCAGCTCTCGGTGGACTGGAACCCGCCGTACCGCCTCCCCTCGTCCTCGCTGCTGCCGGACGGTCCGCCGGAGTGGGGGCGGTTACGACGCGGGGACACGGCTCACCTCACGGGTGCTGCGGGGCAGGGGTCCCGTCCAGCGTAGCCCGGCGCGCGGCGGGTACCCGACGGTCGTCACCCTCGTCACGGCCGGGGCCCGTTCGAGGGGATCTTGGGAAAATCCGCCAATCTTCCCGCACAGCCGTGTCTTTGGCACTTGCCACCCGTTATTGCCCTCAGGGGGAGTGCCCGCGTCGGCACCACGGAAGGCAGGAGTGCGATGCGCGTAGGAACGTTTGTACTGGCAGCCCAGTTCCCGGGCCAGGGGCAGGGAGAGGCGCTGCACCGTGCGGTGCGGTCGGCCGAGGTCGCCGAGGAGGCGGGCCTGGACTCCGTGTGGCTCGCGGAGCACCACTTCGTGCCGTACGGGACGTGCCCGTCGGCGATCACGCTGGCCGCGCTGCTGCTCGGCCGCACCCGGACGCTGCGCGTCGGCACCGCCGTGAGCGTGCTGCCGACGGTCCATCCGGTGGCCCTGGGCGAGCAGGCGGCGCTGCTGCACCTGACCTCCGGCGGGCGCTTCTCGCTGGGTGTCGGGCGCGGCGGGCCGTGGGTGGACCTGGAGGTGTTCGGCAGTGGCCTCGCGGCGTACGAGTCGGGCTTCCCGGAGTCCCTGGACCTGCTGCTGCGCTGGCTGAGCGAGTCCCGTGTGGCGGGTGAGGGCGAGCGGTTCGGCTTCCGCGAGGTCGCCGTCGTGCCGCGGCCCGCGGAGGCGATCGAGGGGACGGCGCCCGCCGGGCCCGAGGTCGTCGTGGCCTGCACCTCGCCGAAGACGGTGCGGCTCGCGGCCGAGCGGGGCCTGCCGATGCTGCTCGGCATGCACATCGGGGACGAGGACAAGGCGGAGATGGTCGCGCTGTGGCGGCGCTGCGCCCGGGAGGCCGGCCGCGACGCCGAGGAGATCCTCACGGCGCCTCATGTGGCGGCCGGTGTCGCCCAGATCGGTGACACGCGCCGGGAGGCCGTGGAGACGCTTCTGAAGGCGATGCCGGGTTGGCTGAAACAAGGCCTGGACGCACATGTGACGGTGGACGGGCGGGCGCGCGCGATGCGTGACCCGCACGCGTACACGGAGTTGCTGTGCGGGCTGCACCCCGTGGGCACGCCGCAGCTGTGCGCGGACCGGCTGGCCGCCACGTCCGAGCGGACGGGCATCTCGCGCTTCGCGCTGCTGGTCGAGGGATCCGGCGATCTCGCGGCGACGGAGGAGAACGTACGACGCCTGGGAGCCGAGGTGCTGGTGCAGCTCGACTGACCGGCCGGGTGGTCCCTCGGGTCGGGCAGGAAGCGGCGCGGGGCATGCCGGTACGGCGGTGGTGCTTGCCGCCCGGTACAGATGCACCTCCCGGGTACGGGGCGGCAAACGGAAGTCGGCCCCGGCCGTCAGCAGTCGCGCAGCTCGGGCGACTGGTTGAGCAGCTGGTTACGGGCCGAGGTGAAGCGGGCCAGCGTCTCGTCCACCGCGGGGTCCTGCGGGAAGACCGCGACCCGGTGGCAGTTCTGGAACGCGAGCCGCACCCCGAAGTGCCGCTGCAGGGCGCCGCGTATCGCGTCGCTCGCGAGCGCACGCAGCAGCTGGCCGCGTGCCTGCTCGTCCGGCGGCGGCGTCTGGTTGTCGGCGAAGGGGCCGCCGTCGACCTTCAGCTGGGCCACCAGGGAGCTGATCATCTCCCAGGCGTAAGGCAGGGAGGTCCGGACGCAGTCGACGAAGTCGGCTTCGTCGACCTCGCCTCGCTCGGCCTGTTCCAACAGGGCCGGTGAGACGTCGAGCGACATGGGTTCTCCTCTCGCACCCCCGCGGGATGGCGGGGGTTGACGGACAGGCCGGGAGCCCGCGGCACGCACAGCGCAGCGAACACGCAGCGTGCACGCGTCGCGACCTCCTGCTTCTACGGTAAGCAACGCAACCGGACGACAACAGGGCGTAGCGCGTACGGTTCGTACACAACCGGCCATTGCCGAACAGGCGGCTACCGGAACAAAAGGGGTGGACCGCGAGGGGGCGCAGGGGGCGTCCCCGGGCGAAGTGCGCGGACCGGTCCGGGTCGAGTAGCGTTGCCGACCATGCGTCTTGTCATCGCCCGCTGCTCCGTGGACTACGCGGGCCGGCTCACCGCCCATCTCCCGTCGGCACCCCGCCTGATCCTCGTGAAGGCGGACGGCAGTGTCTCCATCCACGCGGACGACCGGGCCTACAAGCCCCTCAACTGGATGTCCCCGCCGTGCACCCTGAAGGAGGGCAGCGGCGACGACGAGGGCACGTGGACCGTCATCAACAAAGCGGGCGAGAAACTGATCATCACGATGGAGGAGATCCTCCACGACTCCTCGCACGAGCTGGGCGTGGACCCGGGTCTCATCAAGGACGGCGTGGAAGCGCACCTCCAGGAGCTGCTCGCCGACCGCATCGAGACGCTCGGCGAGGGCTACTCGCTGATCCGGCGCGAGTACATGACCGCGATCGGGCCGGTCGACATCCTGTGCCGGGACGCCGACGGGCAGACCGTGGCAGTCGAGATCAAGCGGCGTGGTGAGATCGACGGCGTCGAGCAACTCACCCGCTACCTCGAGCTCTTGAACCGGGACCCGCACCTGGCGCCGGTCCGCGGCATCTTCGCCGCCCAGGAGATCAAGCCGCAGGCCCGCGTCCTCGCGACGGACCGCGGCATCGGCTGCGCCGTCCTCGACTACAACGCCCTGCGCGGCATCGAGGACGACAAGCTCCGCCTGTTCTGAGCACCCCGAGACGAAAGCCCCGCAAGCGGAACCTGTGGGGGGTTTACGTGTCCGGGCCCCCCCCCGAGCGGGCTTGGGGGGGGCGCCGATGGGGGCCGGGGGGGGCGGTCGCCCCAAA
>NZ_JBHYTK010000080.1:22740-34844 GCF_042749255.1 Streptomyces sp. NPDC059524
CCCGCCCGCTACGGGACTGCGGCGGAGCCGAAGGGGGCGCCGGGGAGGCCGTACGCCGATACGACCCCGCTCCCCTACGAAGCCTCCGCCGAGCCGGAGTCGGAGGCGCCCGGGGCCGACTCCGGTGGGGCGCCGGTCTCTGTCGCCGGCGGCGAGGACGAGGGCGGCTGGGAGGTCGGCGGGGCCGAGGACGTCGGCGGCTTGGTCGTCGGCGGCCTCGTGGTCGTCGGCGGCTTGGTGGTGGGCTTCTTCGTCGGAGACTTCGTGGGCGACTGGGAGGGGGCGTCCGACGACGCGGACTCGCTCGGCTCCTCGGAAGGCGATCCGCCGGCCGAGTCCGAGGGTGTGGGCGAGCCGGAGGCGCCGGTGTCGCCGGGCCGCGCCGAGGCCCCGTCCCCGGTGGCGGCGGGATCCACCGGGTCCGTGACGAGCCCGTCCCCGCCGTCGTCCACGGAGGCCGTCGGACGGGTGCCGACGCTGTCGGAGGGCGGCTCGTTGCTGGACGTGGCGCCGAGTGTCACGACGGTGCCGAGCACGGCGACGAGCAGCGCCCCGGCCCCGGCCGCGACGAGGTTGCGCCGGGTGCCGCTGACGAGGGACTTGCGGGCAGGCTCCCGCCCGCCGTAGACGACGGGCGCGGGCGGCACGGCGGCCTGCCGGCTCACCAGCGTCTCCGGCTCGCGCGGCGGGGCGGCGTAGAGGGCGGAGGCCGCGGGGATGCCGGCGGGCGGCGACGCGGACTCCTCGTGCATCGCGTCGGGGACCTCCTCGCCCGCGGCGGTGCGGCCGCCGGGCAGGACGCCGCCGGAGCGGTCCGCGACCAGGGCGAGCGCGCGCCGGCCCGCTATCGTGCCGCGCTTGTCGGCGAGGGCGCCGCGCAGGCCGATGGAGGCCTCCAGTTCGGCGCGGGCGCGGTCGAGCTGCCCGCCGAGCAGCGCGAGGATGCCCAACTCGTGGTGGAAGTAGGCCTCTTCGGGTACGTCCCCGGCCAGCCGGGTCGCCTCCTGGCCGGCTCGCAGGGCGCGCTCCCAGGCGCTCCAGGCGAGCCCGGCGGCGAACGCGGGCGCGGCGGCACGGGCCAGCTCCACGGCGGGGCTGGTCTCGCCCTCGGCGGGCGGGGCCGTCAGGGGCAGCAGGGCGCTCAGCGCGGCAAGGACGGCGTCGCTCTCGGCGGCGACCCGCTCGGGCCCGACGGAGGGGTGTCCGGCCCACCAGGCGTAGTGGAGGGCGGCGGTGCGGGCGCGCTCGGCACTGTCGTCGCCGTAGCCCACGCCCTCCAGCTGGGTGCGGACGCCGGACGCGAGCCGGTAGTGGCCGCCGACGGAGGTGACGAGGGCGCTGGAGACGAGCTCGGCGAGGGCGGCGTCGGCGTGCGTGTCGCCGACGAGCGCGGGCAGGTGCGCCTGGTGCGGGATCTCGCCGCCGAGCAGGACGGCGAAGCGGAGGGTGTCGCGGGCCGAGGCGCTCAGCCGGGAGGCGAGCAGCGCGGCGGGCGCGGCGCCCTCGGCGAGCGAGGGCAGCGGCACGTCGGACCCGCCCGCTCCGTCGACGGGTGCGTCCGGCGCCGCGTCGGCGGCGGGGGCGTCGAAGACGCTGAGGTCGTCGAAGGCGCTCGACGCGGCGCTCAGCCGGTCGCGCTGGCGGAGCAGGGCTCCGGCCTGGGCGAAGCGCAGCGGGAGTCCCTCGGACTCGAACCACAGGTCGCCGGCCCACTGGGTCTCTTCGTCGGTGAGCACGCGGCCGACGGCGCGCTCCAGGAGCTCCAGGCTGCCGCCGCGGCCGAGGCCTTCGAGGAGGACCTCCTCGACGTGGGCGTCGGCGGAGGGGGCGGCCACGTCGGGTGTGGCGGCGAGCAGGAAGGCGCACTCGGGCGTGGCGTCGAGAAGCTCGTCGAGCGCGTCGCCGCCGAACTCGAGGTCGTCCAGGAGGACGACGGCGCCTATGCCGCGGACGAGTTCGAGCAGGAGCGCGCGGTCGGGGCGGTGCAGCGGCGCGTTGTAGACAGTGCCGAAGAGGTCGTACAGGAGGTCGGTGGCGGAGCGGCGGTGGCCGGAGAGCCGGATGACTCCGTCGGGCGCGATGTCGAGGCAGTCGTCGGCGAGCTGGTCGAGCAGCGCGGTGCGGCCCGAGCCGGAGGGTCCGGTCAGGCGTACGGAGCGACCGCGGGCGAGCAGCCGGACGAGGCGCTCGCGGACCTCCTGGCGCTCCAGGAGCGGGAGCCGGGGCAGCGCGGGGCCCGGCGGCAGCGGCGGGCGGGCCGCGCGCGCCCGTTCGGCGCGCTCGGTGGCGTCGTACTTGACGGGCCGGCCCGGGCGCTCGCCGGGCGGGCAGGGCTCGATCTCGCTGCCGTCGACGGGGTTGACGGTCAGCAGGAAGTCGCCGGAGACCAGCTGCACCGTGCGGGCGAGCGCGGGCGCGGGCTGGCCGAAGTCGGGCGTGACGGGGTCGCGTGGCGGCCGTGTCCGGCCCCCGTGGCCGGGCGTGTCGCCACCCGGCCGGTCCTGGCCGAAATCTTCCGGTCCCCGGTTGATCGGGTCCATGGTCAAAGCCCCCCAAAAGCGTGGTGTGCCGCTGCCCCTCCCGGCCTGTGCACACTGCGCTGTCGCTTCTGGTCCGGTGCCCGCGCGGCGGGTGTCGTACCGCGGGCGACCGAACCTTAGACCTTGGCACAGTATCTACGAACACGCGGGGTGCCGCGGCGCCCGAGACATCACAGTCTCGTGAGGATTGTGCGCGCTTCCCACTGGAATGAACGATTCATCCGTGGGCCCGGGGCCCTGGGCCGTCTTTTCGCCGTCCGGAGCTCAGACGCGCGGCAGCGACTCCACGCCGATGCCGCCCTCGATGGCCAGGATCCGGTGCAGTCGCGTCGCGACCAGCAGGCGCTGCATCTGCGCCGGTACGCCTCTCAGCACGAGGCGCCGGCCGCAGCGGCCGGCGCGCCGGTGGGCGCCCATGATGACGCCCAGACCGGTCGCGTCCCACGAGTCCAGTCCGGACAGGTCGAGCACCAGATCACCGATGCCGTCGTCGACGGCGGTGTGCAGGACCGTACGGGCGTCCGCCGCGCTGCGGACGTCGAGGCGCCCCCCGACGACCAGCTCGGCGTGGTCGCCCCTGATGTGCATATGCGCTCCCCCTGAGTACGAGAGGTGTCCGTGTGATCCAGGCGATCTGGGTGATCCAGGTGATCTGGGTATGTCACTGCAACTGACTGGCGCGAGGCGCCAGAAGTTGCCGTCCGTAAGCGAACCGATACCGAAATCACCCCGAGGGGTGACATGGCGTCAGGCCCGCGTTCGATCGTGCGTTCAGCCGTGCTTGTAGAAGCCCTGCCCGCTCTTGCGGCCGATGTCACCCGCGTCCACCATCCGGCGCATCAGCTCCGGCGGCGCGAACTTCTCGTCCTGGGACTCCGTGTAGATGTTCTCGGTGGCGTGCAGCAGGATGTCGACGCCCGTGAGGTCGGCCGTGGCGAGCGGGCCCATCGCGTGCCCGAAGCCCAGCTTGCAGGCGATGTCGATGTCCTCGGCGGTGGCGACGCCCGACTCGTACAGCTTCGCGGCCTCGACGACGAGGGCGGAGATGAGACGGGTCGTCACGAAGCCGGCCACGTCACGGTTGACGACGATGCAGGTCTTGCCGACGGACTCGGCGAACTCCCGGGTCTTCGCGAGCGTTTCGTCACTCGTCTTGTAGCCGCGCACCAGCTCGCACAGCTGCATCATCGGGACGGGCGAGAAGAAGTGCGCGCCGACGACCCGCTCGGGGTGCTCGGTGACCGCCGCGATCTTGGTGATCGGGATGGCGGAGGTGTTGGACGCGAGCACGGCGTCGTCCCGCACGATCTTGTCGAGCGTGCGGAAGATGTCGTGCTTGACCTCGAGCTTCTCGAAGACGGCCTCGACGACGATGTCGGCGTCGGCGGCGGCGTCCAGATCCGTCGTCGTGGTGATGCGCCCGAGCGCCGCCTCGGCGTCCTCGGCGCTCAGCTTGCCCTTGCTCACGAACTTGTCGTACGACGCCTTGATCCCGCCGGTGCCCCGGGCGAGGGCCTCGTCGGTGACGTCGCGCAGGACGACGTCCCAGCCGGCCTGGGCCGATACCTGGGCGATGCCGGACCCCATGAGACCGGCGCCGATGACGGCGAGCTTCCCTGCCACGTGCGACTCCCCTAACCGCGAAAGCGCCGTACCGCCGAGCGTGCCGGCGCATACCGCTTAACCACTGTTCACATTGCTCTTTTGCGGACCTTAGCGTCCGTGAGGGGCCGTGTGGCCGCTAAGAGATGCGCGTCACGTCTCGAATGACGGACATCACACCGGTACGGCGCATCGGCGGGACCTCGCGCCCATCACGCGCCGCGTACGGCGTAGTTGAGCACCTTGTCGCTCAACAGGTCCTCGATGTCGTCGAGGACGTCGAGCATCTCGCGGGAGACCTCGTCGGGGCGGCCGCCCGCCATCATGCGGCGGCCGATCTCGCCCATGACCGTCTGGTGCACCCAGTTGATCTGGCCGGCGACGAGGGTGGGGCGCGGGTCGAGCGGGTCGGCGCCGACCTCCTCGCGCAGGGTCTCCTCGATGTTCTCCAGGACCTCCTGGGACAGCCGCCACATTCGGGAGCGCAGGGTCGGGGCGTCGTGCAGGACACGCATGAACCGGGAGTAACCGTCCATCAGGCCCACGCGCGGTGACACGGATTCGACCTCTTCGCGCAGTTCGCGCAGAACGGCCCGGGCCGCGGACTCCCCCACGGCGCGGCCGCGCACCCAGCGCGACATCCGGTCGACGACGCCGGCGCTGCGGTCGAGGAACAGGTCCTCCTTGGCCGGGAAGTAGTTGTAGACCGTGTTCACGGAGACGTCCGCGGCGTCCGCGACCTCCGCGACGGTCACCGCGTCGAAGCCGCGCTCCAGGAACAGCCCGGTCGCGACGTCCGAGATGTACTGCCTGGTCCGGCGCTTCTTCCGCTCCCTGAGCCCTTCTGCCATGTCCCGAGCCTAGCCGTTCCTGAGGTCCATCAAATTTTGGGGGCGTTGCAAAATTTAAGTGACTCTGTTTTTCTTGCGCCCATGGCAGTCATCAGCACGTCCGGGCTCGCCCGGACCTTCATGACCAGGCAGGGGCCCGTGGAGGCGGTCCGGGGCATCGACCTGCGGGTCCCCGCCGGCGAGATCCTCGGCTTCCTCGGGCCGAACGGGGCGGGCAAGACGACCACCCTGCGCATGCTCACCACGCTCCTCGCGCCGACCGGGGGCGCCGCCACCGTCGCGGGCTGCGACCTCGTCACCGACCCGGCGGGCGTGCGGCGCGCGGTGGGCTACGTGGCGCAGTCCGGCGGCGTCGACCCGACCGTCTCGGTGCGCGAGGAGCTCGTCACGCAGGGCCGCCTGTACCGGCTGACGAAGGCTCAGGCGCGGGACCGGGCCGAGGAGCTGGCCGCCGACCTCGGGCTCGGCGCGCTCATGGACCGCCGCACGGGCGCGCTCTCCGGCGGGCAGCGCCGGCGCCTCGACCTCGCGATGGGGCTCACGCACCGCCCCGCGGTCCTCTTCCTGGACGAGCCGACGACCGGGCTCGACCCGGGCAGCCGCGCCGATCTGTGGGACCTGGTCCGCGGGCTGCGCGACGCGCACGGTACGACGGTGTTCCTGACCACCCACTATCTCGACGAGGCGGACGCCCTCGCGGACCGGATCGTGGTCGTGGACGGGGGCGTCGTGGCGGCGGAGGGCACGCCGGACGCGCTCAAGCGCGCGTACGGCGGTTCGGCCGGCGCCTCGCTCCAGGACACGTTCCTGGCCATCACGGGACGCGGACCCGCGCCCGTCGACCCGACCCCGGTGGCGGTGTGAGCACGATGCGGACCCTGATCTCCGACACGGCGCTGATCT
The DNA here is from genome assembly GCF_042749255.1 of Streptomyces sp. NPDC059524. NCBI lineage: Bacteria > Bacillati > Actinomycetota > Actinomycetes > Kitasatosporales > Streptomycetaceae > Streptomyces > Streptomyces sp. NPDC059524. The sequence continues at coordinate 28,637 of NZ_JBHYTK010000080.1, forward strand.
TCGGCCGGTACGCCCGGCAGACCCTCTCCTCGCGCTTCCAGATGCTCTTCGGCATCCTCATGCCGCTGCTCTACCTGCTCTTCTTCGGCCCTCTGCTCACCGGCCTGCCGCTCGGCTCCAGCGGCAGCTCCTGGCAGGTCCTGGTGCCCGGCCTGCTGCTCCAGCTCGGCCTGTTCGGCGCCTCGTTCTGCGGATTCGCCATCATCCTGGAGAACAACCACGGCGTCGTGGAGCGGATGCGCGTCACCCCGGTCAGCCGGCTCGCGCTGCTGCTCGGCAGGGTCCTGCGGGACACGGCCCTGTTCGTCTTCCAGGGCGCGCTCCTCGTCCTGACCGCGCTGGCGCTCGGCCTGCGCGCCCCGCTCGCCGGGATCCTGATCGGCTTCGGCTTCGTGGCGCTCGTCGTGGTGTCCCTGGCCTCGCTCTCGTACGCGCTCGCGCTGCGGGTCCGCACGCCGCAGGAGTTCGGGCCGGTCGTCAACGCGGTGAGCATGCCGTCGATGCTGCTGTCCGGGCTGATGCTGCCGATGGCGCTCGCGCCGGGCTGGCTGGACGTCCTGTCGCACGTGATGCCGCTGCGCTATCTCGTGGACGCGATGCGGGACGCGTACGTGGGCTCGTACGCGACGGCGCACATGCTCTCCGGGACGCTGGTCGCGCTCGTGTTCGCCGGACTCGCCGTGACAGTGGGCACACGTGTCTTCCGGCGGGCCGGAGCATAACTACCCTGGCGGCATGGTCAATCTGACGCGCATCTACACCCGGACCGGCGACCAGGGCACCACCGCCCTCGGCGACATGAGCCGCACCGCCAAGACCGATCTGCGGATCTCGGCGTACGCGGACGCCAACGAGGCCAACGCCGTGATCGGCACGGCGATCGCCCTCGGCGGCCTCGACGAGGAGGTCGTGGCGGTGCTGACGCGCGTGCAGAACGACCTGTTCGACGTGGGCGCCGACCTGTCGACGCCGGTCGTGGAGAACCCGGAGTACCCGCCGCTGCGGGTCGAGCAGTTCTACGTGGACAAGCTGGAGGCGGACTGCGACCGCTTCAACGAGCGGCTGGAGAAGCTGCGCTCGTTCATCCTGCCCGGCGGCACCGCGGGAGCGGCCCTGCTCCACCAGGCCTGCACCGTCGTGCGCCGGGCCGAGCGGTCCACCTGGGCGGCGATGGAGGTGCACGGCGAGACGATGAACCCGCTGACCGCCACGTACCTCAACCGCCTCTCCGACCTCCTGTTCATCCTCGCCCGTACGGCGAACCAGGAGGTCGGGGACGTGCTGTGGGTGCCGGGCGGCGAACGCTAGCGTGCGTGCCGGGTGCCGCGGGGCAGGCGGGACTTTCGACACACGCCCTAGCCCTTCGTCACCGACGCCGCGGGAGCCTTCTTCGGGAACAGGGTGTAACTGCCCGCGATGATCACGTTGAGGGCGATGACGACGAGCATCTTCTGCTGCCAGGCCCGCAGGGAGCTCACGTCGCCGTCGCCGCCGACGTACCAGACGGCGCCCTGGAGCAGGCCCATCGCGATGAGCGAGGCCAGCGTCCACAGGCCGGCGATCTTCCACTCGTGGACGGCCCGCGCCGCCCCGTACTTCGGGGTGCTCGGCGGCGGGCCACCCGCGAAGCGGTGGGCGACGCGGACGTCCACCCACTGGATCGTGTAATGGCCGAGCGCGATCGAGTAGCCGATGTACGCGGCGGCCAGGCCGTGCTTCCAGTCGGGTTCGGCGCCGTTCTTCAGGTCGATGACGGTGACGACGAAGAGCAGCACCTCGAGCAGCGGTTCGCACAGCAGGACGGCGACGCTCGCGCGCGGCATCTTCGCCCAGTAGCGCAGGGCGAGACCGGCGGCGAGCAGCACCCAGAAGGCGACCTCGCAGATGACGATCAGTACGGCGACCACGGTGGATGCCCCTTTCCGGTGCAGGCTCCCTTCCAGGTTCCGTGCCGGGTGCCGCTCTTTCGTCGTCACCGGTGACGAATCGCGACTGCATCCTTCGATGTAGCCGGGGCGCGCCGGGCTTCGTCCCGCGGCACCATGCCCGTGCCGCGCCCTGCGTGTTGGATGGGGGCATGCATCTCGCGCTCCCCCGCCCGCACCGCGACGACGTACGGATCGCGGTCGGCGGGCTGCTCGGCGGGCTCGTGCTGTGGGGGCTCGGGCTCGCCATGAACCCCGGCCGGGTCCTCGACGGTGCGTGGCTGCTCGTGCCGCTCGTCGCGATGTCGGGCCTGGAGCTGCTGCGCCGGACGCGGCCGCGGACGGCCGTGCTCCTGGGGACGGTCGCGCTGATCGCCGACCAGTTCACCCGGGGCAGTCTGGCGACGGTGCTCATGTTCACGGACCTGATGTACGCGGGCGCCCTGTACGGGCCGCCGGCCATGGCGCGCCGCCTCCCGGTGGTGACGGGTCTGCTGACGGTCGGGGCGACGCTGGGCTTCCTGGCCTGGTGGCGGCAGCCGGAGGCGGTGCTGGTCGGGGTCGCGACGGGGCTCGTCTCGTTCGGGCCCGCGGCCACCGGCCTGCTGGTGCGCGGCCACCGGGACCGGGCGGCCGCCGAGCGGCTGCGCGCGGAACAGACCGCGCTGCTCGCCGAGGTGGACCGGGCGCAGGCGGTCACGGCCGAGCGCGCCCGGATGGCGCGCGAGCTGCACGACATGGTGGCGAACCATCTCTCCGCCATCGCGATCCATTCGACGGCCGCGCTGTCCATCGACGACGCGGCGACCACGCGCGGCGCCCTGGAGACGATCCGGGAGAACAGCGTGGACGGCCTGGCCGAGATGCGCCGTCTCATCGGCATCCTGCGGGACGCGGGCGGCGACGCCGAGCCGGTCGCCGCGCCCACTCTGGACGGGCTGTCCGCGCTCGTCGACCAGGCCCGCGCCAACGGGCTCGACGCGGAGTCCGCCGTGACCGGCTCCGTGGACGGACTGCCGGCCCCGGTGGAGCTGGCCGCGTACCGCATCGTCCAGGAGTCCCTCACCAACGCGCTCAAGCACGCCTCCCCCGGCCCCGTCACGGTCGAGGTCGACCGCACCGGCGAGCAGGTCGAGGTGCGGGTCACCAGCCCGTTCGGGGACCGCGACGGGCCGCGCGCGCCCGGTTCCGGGGCCGGGCTCGTCGGCATGCGGGAGCGCGCCGCGCTGCTCGACGGCAGCTTCAGCGCGGGCCCCGAGGACTCCCCCGCCGGCCCGGTCTGGCGGGTCCGCGCGGTGCTGCCCCTGACCCGCCCCGCACCCCTCGAAGGAGACCTCGCGTGACCCGCGTGACCCGCGTACTCGTCGCCGAGGACCAGTCCGCCGTACGGGCCGGACTCGTCCTCATCCTGAACAGCGCGCCCGACATCGAGGTGGTCGGCGAGGCCGCGGACGGCGAGCGGGCGGTGGCGCTGGCCCGGGAACTGCGGCCGGATCTGGTCCTGATGGACGTGCAGATGCCGCGCCTGGACGGGGTTTCGGCCACCCGCGCGGTCGTCGCCGAGGGGCTCGCGGACGTGCTGGTGCTGACGACCTTCGACCTGGACGCGTACGTGTTCGGGGCGCTGCGCGCGGGCGCGGCCGGGTTCCTGCTGAAGAACACGGAGGCGAAGGACCTGATCGAGGCGGTGCGGACGGTGGCCCGCGGGGAGGGGCTGATCGCGCCCGCGGTGACGCGCCGGCTGATCGCGGAGTTCGCGGCGGCGGGCCCGCGGCCCGAACCGGCCGTCGCTCCCGCGGAGTTGGACGAGCTGACCCGGCGGGAGCGGGAGGTCCTGTCCTGCCTCGGCGAAGGCCTGTCGAACGCGGAGGTCGCGGCACGGCTCGACATGGCGGAGGCGACCGTGAAGACCCACGTCAGCCGCCTCCTCGGCAAGCTGGGCCTGCGCAGCCGGGTCCAGGCGGCGGTGCTGGCCCAGGAGTTGGGCCTGTAGGCCCCGTCCGGGGTCAACGGGCGCCCCATCCGGGCAGGTTGGCCGGAATCCGTAATTGGTTTAGACCTTGACCGATGGTCCAGACCTTTCTATTCTCGCCGCACTGCGTTGAGCACACCCCCCACCCCGGTGCTCATGGGCGTCGCAGGGTTCCACCCCCATCACGAACCCCGGAACACCCGAGGAGCATGCGATGCGCTCGACCGACGTACCCAGATCCGTCCCCCGGCAGCGACTGCGGCACAGAACCACCGCCGCGCTGGCCACCCTCGTCCTCCCCGCCGCGGCCCTCGTCGGCCTCGCCACCCCCTCCCACGCGGCCGCCGAGGCCTCCGCCGTCACCGCCACCTTCGCCAAGACCCAGGACTGGGGCAGCGGCTTCGAAGGCAAGTGGACGATCAAGAACTCCGGCTCCACGACGGTCAGTTCCTGGACCGTCGAATGGGACTACCCCTCCGGCACCAAGGTCACCTCGGCCTGGGACGCCACCGTCACCAACTCCGCCGACCACTGGACCGCCAAGAACCTCTCCTGGAACGGGACGCTCGCCCCCGGCGCCTCGGTCTCCTTCGGCTTCAACGGCACCGGCTCCGGCGCTCCCACCGGCTGCAAGCTCAACGGCGGCTCCTGCGACGGCGGCGACGTCCCCGGCGACACGGCCCCCACCGCCCCCGGCACCCCGACCGCCTCCGGCATCACCGACACCTCGGTGAAGCTGTCCTGGTCCGCCGCCACCGACGACAAGGGCGTCAAGAACTACGACGTCCTGCGCGGCGGCGCCAAGGTCGCCACCGTCACCGGGACCACGTACACGGACACCGGCCTCACCGCCGGCACCGACTACTCGTACACGGTCCAGGCCCGCGACACCGCCGACCAGACCGGCCCGGTCTCCGGCGCCGTCAAGGTGCACACCACCGGCGGAGGCGGCACCGACCCGGGCCCCGGCACGGGTGACGCCGTCAAGATGGGCTACTTCACCGACTGGGGCGTCTACGGCCGCCAGTACTACCCGAAGAACCTGGAGACCTCCGGCTCCGCCGCCAAGGTCACGCACATCAACTACGCCTTCGGCAACGTCCAGGGCGGCAAGTGCACCATGGGCGACGCCTACGCCGACACGGACATGGCGTACACCGCCGCCAACTCCGTCTCCGGCGTGGCCGACACCTGGGACCAGCCGCTGCGCGGCGCCTTCAACCAGCTGCGCCAGCTCAAGGCCAAGCACCCCAACCTGAAGATCCTCTGGTCCTTCGGCGGCTGGACCTGGTCCGGCGGCTTCGGTGAGGCCGCGAAGAACCCGGCCGCGTTCGCCGAGTCCTGCTACAACCTGGTCGAGGACCCGCGCTGGGCCGATGTCTTCGACGGCATCGACATCGACTGGGAGTACCCGAACGCCTGCGGCCTGACCTGCGACACCTCGGGTCCGGACGCCCTGAAGAAGCTGACCTCGGCGCTGCGCTCCAAGTTCGGCGCGAACAACCTGGTCACCGCCGCGATCACCGCCGACGGCTCGTCCGGCGGCAAGATCGACAAGGCCGACTACGCGGGCGCCGGCCAGTCCCTCGACTGGTACAACGTCATGACCTACGACTTCTTCGGCGCCTGGGAGGCCAAGGGCCCGACCGCCCCGCACTCCCCGCTCACCTCGTACTCCGGCATCCCGCAGCAGGGCTTCACCTCCGCGGACGCCATCGCCAAGCTCAAGGCCCAGGGCGTCCCCGCGTCCAAGCTCCTGCTCGGCATCGGCTTCTACGGGCGCGGCTGGACCGGCGTCACGCAGAAGGAGCCGGGCGGCACCGCGACGGGTCCGGCGGCCGGCACGTACGAGCAGGGCATCGAGGACTACAAGGTCCTCAAGACCAAGTGCCCCTCGAACGGCACGGTGGCCGGGACGGCGTACGCGTTCTGCGGCTCCGACTGGTGGTCCTACGACACGCCCGCGACGATCGGCTCCAAGATGGCCTGGGCCAAGCAGCAGGGTCTCGGCGGAGCGTTCTTCTGGGAGTTCTCGGGAGACACGGCCAACGGTGAGCTCGTCTCGGCGGTCGCCTCCGGCCTGAACTAGCCCTTGGGCGCCGCGCAACAAAGCCGAAGCCGAGCCGGTGGGAACGCCCCCCACCAGCTCGGCTTCTTCACGTTCTGTCGGGCCTGCGGGCCGGTGGGGGCTGGTCGCGCAGTTCCCCGCGCCCCTGGAGATGCGCACTTCGTGCGCGATCTCCATCAGGGCGGTGCCCCATCGGGGAAATGCGGCGCGAAGCGCCATGCATTTCAGGGGCGCGGGGAACTG
>NZ_JBHYTK010000081.1:0-34664 GCF_042749255.1 Streptomyces sp. NPDC059524
CCGCCGAGGACGCGGCGGAGCCGGAGCCCCGCCGCACCGCGCCACCCGCGCGCGCGGGCCGCCGGCACCTCAGACCCCGCACCGTACGGGCCAAGATCGTCTGCCTCCTGATGGTGCCGGTCGTCTCGCTCCTCGCCCTGTGGGCGTACGCCACCGTCAGCACCGCCCAGGACATCGCGCGCCTGCGGCAGTTGCAGCGGGTCGACGCCGCCGTCCGCGAGCCCGTCACCGCGGCCGTCGCCGCCCTCCAGGCGGAGCGCACCGCCGCCGTCGGCTACGCCACCGACCCCGCCGCCGCACGCGGCGAGGAGCTCAAGCGCCTCGGCGCCGTCACCGACCGCACCGTCGCCGCCCTGCGCCTGGGCCGCGACAACTCCGTCGCGGACGGCGCGGACCTGCCCCGGGGCGTCGCGGACCGGCTCCGCACGTTCCTCACCGACACCGGACGGCTGCGCGCCGCACGCGCCGACGTCCTGGAGCGCCGCACCACCTGGGACGACGCCTACCGGCAGTACACCGACAGCATCGCCACCGCCTTCACCGTCAGCGGCGCCCTCACAGGCATCCAGGACGCCGAACTCGGCTCCGACGCGCGCGTGCTGCTCGAGTTCGGCCGCTCCGGGGAGATGCTCGCCCGCGAGGACACCCTCCTGGTGAGCGCCGGCCACGCGGGCACCCTGGACGGCGAACGCCTGCGCCTGTTCACCGGCGCCGTCGACACCCGAAGGGCCCTCGCCGACAGCGCCGCCACCGACCTGCGCGGCCCCGAACGGGCCCGCTGGCACGACCTCCTGAAGGGCGGCGCCTACGCCGACGTACGCGACGTCGAAGACCGCACCCTCACGGCGCGCCCCGGCGCAAAAGCACTCGCCGAGGCCTCCGACGCGGCCTGGGGGCGCGCGCACACCACCGTCCAGGACGGCATGCGGACCATCGAGACGGACGCCGCGCGCAGCGCCGCCGACCGCGCCGACCCGCTGGGCCGCGGGCTGCTCACGCCCGCCGGAGCGGCCGTCCTGCTCGGCCTGCTCGCCGTGGCCGCCTCCCTCGTGATTTCCGTACGGATCGGCCGCGGACTCGTCGTCGAACTCGTCAGCCTGCGCAACACCGCCCTGGAGATCGCCCGCCACAAACTGCCGAGCACCATGCGCAAACTCCGGGCCGGCGAGGAGATCGACGTCGACGTCGAGGCCCCGCCGGGACCGCCGGCCGAGGACGAGACCGCCCAGGTCTCCGAGGCCCTCACGACCGTTCACCGCGCGGCCCTGCACGCCGCCGTGGAACGCGCCGAGCTCGCCAGCGGCATCTCCGGCGTCTTCGTGAACCTCGCCCGCCGCAGCCAGGTCCTCGTCCACCGCCAACTCGGGCTCCTGGACAGCATGGAGCGCCGCGCCGACGACCCGAACGAGCTCAGCGACCTGTTCCGGCTCGACCACCTCACCACCCGGATGCGCCGCCACGCCGAGAGCCTGATCATCCTCTCCGGCGCGGCACCCGGCCGAGCCTGGCGCATGCCCGTCCCGCTGACGAACGTCGTCCGCGCGGCGGTCTCCGAGATCGAGGACTACGCGCGCGTGGAGGTGCGTCAGCTCGCCGCCGCCCACGTCACCGGCGCTGCCGTCGCCGACGTCACGCACCTGCTCGCCGAACTCGTCGAGAACGCCGCCCAGTTCTCGCCCCCGCACACCAAGGTGCGCGTCAGCGGCGAACTCGTCGGCAACGGCTACGCGATCGAGATCGAGGACCGCGGACTCGGCATGGGCAAGGAGACCCTCGACGAGGCGAACAGCCGCATCGAGCACTCCGAGGCGCTCGACCTGTTCGACAGCGACCGGCTCGGCCTCTTCGTCGTCAGCCGCCTCGCCCACCGGCACGACGTCAAGGTGCATCTGCGCGCCTCGCCCTACGGAGGCACCACCGCCGTCGTCCTGCTGCCCACCCCGCTGCTGCACAAGGACGGCCCCGACCGCACCGGAGGCGAAGCACAGGAGACCGAAGAGACGCGTCTCCACGCGCGCGTGCCCGAGACCGAGCCCGAGACGGCAGACATGAACCACCACTCCGTACCGGCCTCCGGCGCCCGCCCGGCCCTGGCCCCGGCCGCGGCGCCCGAGCCGGAGACCCCCCGGCACCCGCCCGGCGTCACCGCCCTCCGGGTGCGCAGGGACCCGCCCGACGAGGGCCCCCGCCACCCCGCGGGCGACGACGAGGGCTCCCTCGACGGGCTGCCCCGCCGCGTACGGCAGGCCAGCCTCGCGCCCCAACTGCGCGAACGACCCGAACAGAAGGCCCACCCCGCGCGCGTCCCGCAGCCGGACGACCGCACCCCCGAACAGGCCAGGGCCCGGATGACGTCCTTCCGGGACGGCTGGGCCAGAGGCGGCGGACGCCGGCCCGGCGGCCACGGCTTCGAACCCGGTGGCCACAGCATCGAAGGAGACCGCACATGATCAAAGAACCGACCGCGGGCACCGCCCACGGTTCCGGCGAGCTCGACTGGCTCCTCGACGACCTGGTCCTGCGCGTGACCGAACTGCGGCACGCGGTCGTCCTGTCCAACGACGGCCTGGCCGTGGGTGCCTCGAACGGACTCGGCCGCGAGGACGCCGAGCACCTCGCCGCCGTCGCCTCCGGGTTCAACAGCCTCGCCAAGGGCACCGGACGGCACTTCGGCACCGGGGGTGTGCGCCAGACGATGGTCGAGATGGACGACGGCTTCCTGTTCGTCGCCGCCGCCGGAGACGGCTCCTGCCTCGCCGTCCTGAGCACCGTCACGGCCGACATCGGCCTCGTCGCCTACGAGATGGCCCGCCTCGTCAAGCGCGTGGGGGAGCACCTGTACACCCCGGCGAGATTCGCCGGACAGCCGCCGACGGCGGGCTGACCCGAGCGGTCGTGGACAGGGTGGACATGAACGACGACAACTTCGCCGAGATGTACCGGAACGTCGCCGCCTACCGGGCCCAGGAAGCCGCCTATCAGGTAGAGGAGGCCGCCTACCGCGCCGAGGAGGAGGGCGCGCAGCAGGAGCGCGGCAGCCCGGAGGACCCGGGCAGCCAGTGGTTCGACCACGAGGCCGGGCCCCTGGTCCGCCCCTACGCGATGACCGGAGGGCGCACCACGGCGGGCCCGCAGGGCGTACGGCTCGACCTGATCGCCCTCGTGTCGCTCGACCCCGCCACTCCCGGCACCCACGACGACCCGGCCCTGGGCCCCGAGCACAACGCGATCATCGCGCTGTGCCGGATCGAGACCCAGACCGTCGCCGAACTCGCCGCCGGCACGGACCTGCCCGTCGGCGTGGTCCGCGTCCTCCTGGGCGACCTGCTCGAACAGGGCTGCGTCACGGTCAGCAGGCCGGTGCCGCCCGCACAGCTACCGGACGAGAAGATCCTGAGGGAAGTCATCGATGGGCTCCGAGCACTCTGACGCGGCACACTCCGACGCTCCGCACTCCGAGGACACGGAGCACGACGTGTCCGCGGCCATGGCACTGAAAATCCTCGTGGCGGGCGGATTCGGGGTGGGCAAGACCACCCTCGTGGGCGCGGTCAGCGAGATCCGCCCGCTGCGCACCGAGGAGCAGCTGAGCGAACTCGGCCAGTCCGTGGACGACACGGCGGCGGTCGAGCGCAAGACCACCACGACCGTCGCCATGGACTTCGGCCGCATCACCATCAGGTCGGGCCTGTCGCTCTACCTGTTCGGCACTCCCGGCCAGGACCGCTTCTGGTTCCTGTGGGACGAGCTCTCCCAGGGCGCGCTCGGCGCGGTCGTCCTCGCCGACACGCGCCGCCTGGAGGACTGCTTCCCGGCCGTCGACTACTTCGAGCACCGGAGCATCCCCTTCGTCGTGGCCGTCAACTGCTTCGCGGGCGCCCGGGCGCACCACGAGCAGGACGTGGCGCGGGCCCTCGACCTGGACACCGGCACGCCGGTGGTCCTGTGCGACGCCCGCAAGAAGGACTCGGGAAAGGAGGTCCTGATCCGGCTGGTCGAGTACGCCGGGCGGATGCACACCGCCCGGCTCCTCGACTCGGTCGGCTGACCGGACGGCTCAGCTCGACACGCCGGCCACGGACACGACCTTCTCGATCTTCACGCGGACGACGAGTTCGCCCGGCACGCCGTTGCGCCGGCCGAACTCCTCCGCACGGTCCGCGCCCATGTAGCGCGCGCCGATCCGCGTGGCCGAATCCAGCAACTCGTCCGCTTCCTCGCTCAGTTCGGCCCGGCCCTGGATCGTCACGAACGAGAACGGCGGCCGCTCGTCGTCGACGCACAGCGCCAGCCGTCCGTCCCGGGCGAGATTGCGGCCCTTCACCGTGTCCTTCCCGGTGTTGAACAGGATGTCCTCGCCGTCCAGGACGAACCAGACGGGCGCGACGTGCGGACTGCCGTCGGCCCGTGTGGTGGACAGTTTCGCGGTGCGGGTGCCCGCCGAGACGAAGGCCCGCCATTCCTCATCGGTCATCTTGTGTGCCATGAGGTCATCCTCCTTGCCCGGACGCCGGTCGTGGGGAAGGCTGGCGAAACAGCTCCCCGGAGCGGGGGAGCGGACCGTACGGCGGGCCACACGGAAGCGGGGAGACGGGATCATGGGGCAGAGCGAGGGACTCGGCTGGCTGCTGGACGACCTGACGGAGCGGGTCGAGCAGGTGCGGCACGCGCTGGTTCTGTCCAACGACGGACTGGTCACGGGCGCCAGCGCCGGGCTGCGCCGGGAGGACGCCGAGCATCTCGCGGCCGTCTCGTCCGGGTTGCACAGCCTCGCCAAGGGCTCGGGCCGGCACTTCGGCGTGGGCGGCGTCCGCCAGACGATGATCGAGTTCGACGACGCGGTGCTCTTCGTCACCGCCGCCGGCGACGGCAGCTGCCTCTGCGTCCTCAGCGGGGCCGAGGCGGACATCGGCCAGGTCGCGTACGAGATGACTCTGCTCGTCAATCGCGTCGGCGAGCATCTGGGTGTCGACGCGCGCAAGCCCGAGCACCGCTCCGCGTCAGAGGTCTGACCTTCCGCGACAGAGTCCCGACCAGGCTCTGACCAGGGCGTTTCGATCTCCACCGAGCCGGGTCCCGATCCGTCGGCCGAAGTTATCCACAGGCTCCGACGCCGATCGCTGGATCCGGCTACGGTTTCTCCCGAGCGGTCACGGAGAGTGACTGCCCGGACATCGGGACGACGGGGGACAGGGCCATGCAAGGCGACATCATGACCAGGCCTCAGGGCAGCGCGGCGCGCGAACTGGGGCTGAAGCGAGGCGAGTTCGACCTCGCCGTACGACTCGGGCGGATCCGCACGGTAGCGGCTCCGGACGGCGGGCGCCGCCGGGTGCCCAGCGCGGAGATCGAGCGGATCCGCGAGACCGAGGGCTTTCCCGACACCCTGCGTGAGCAGGTGAGGGTCGTGGGCACGGCCCAGGCCGCCGAGCTGATGGACATCCCGCCGACCCGCTTCACACGGCTCGCCCGCGCCGGAATGCTCACACCGGCCAAGTTCTATGTGAATCGGTACCGGGCCGTGGTCTGGCTCTATCTCGCCCAGGAACTACGAGAGTTCGCGCGGTCCGAGATCAACGCGCCGCTGCTGACCGGCCGCACCCCCGACCGGCTGCGGGCCCCCCCGGGCCCCCGCGGCGCCCCACGGGCGCCGGCCCGGCGGGGCGCCCCCCGGCGCGCCCCCGCCGCGCGCCGCGGGGGCGGCGGGGGCCCCCCCGCCACGCGAGCTATCTGCTCGGCCGGAGCACGGACCCGTGGGAGCGGGCCGCCGCCATCGCGACGCTCCTGGACCCGACCCAGGTCGCCGAGCTCGTCGAAAGCCCCTACGAGCGCGCCCATCTGCACCGCCTGCGACCCGAGGAGACCTGGTACGGCGCGCCCGAATCGCCCACCGCCCAGGTCGTCGAGCGCATCCTGACCGCCGACCACCCCGGCGAGATCAGCTGGCTGCGGGCCAACCTGATGCTGAGGATGGCCGAGGCGCGACGCCTGCGCCCGGCGCCCGTGCCGGCCTCCGCCCGCACGGCGCGTACGGACCCCGCCGCGGCGACCGTGCCCGTCCCGGTGACCGCACCGGCCCCGATCGCGGCGCCCGAGGAGGCGGCGACGCGGAGCCTCTGGTCCCGCCTGCTGGGCAGACGACCGTGAGCCCGGGGGCGGGGCGAGGTCCCGCTCAGGCCGGGTCGGCGGAGCCCTCGACGGCGTCCAGATCCCGTGCGTAGTACTCGATCGCGGCCCGGTACCCCATGACCCCCGGGTCGGCGCTGGTCTCGGCCAGCACCGCCAGCAGCAGCCGCATCCCGTCGTGTGCACGGCCCACGTTGTAGAGGGCCATCGACAGGAACGTGCGCAGCGCCTGGTCGTCGGGGAACTCCTCCACTGCGGCGCTCAGCGTGGCCACGGCCTCAGGGAAGCGCCCGAGCGTGCGGTACGTGCTGCCGAGCCCGAGCAGAGCGCCTCGCCGGTCCTCCTTTGACAGGCCGGGGCGCGCTACCGCGGCGACGTAGTGCGGGACGGCCTCGGCCTCCAGGCCGAGGGTGTCGTGGACCCAGGCGGTCTGATAGGCGACGCGGACGTCGTCGGGGAAGCGGTCCCGCAGCTCCATCAGCGCGGCGCGGGCCTCTTCGCGGCGGCCCTCCTCGCGCAGCCGCACGGCCTGCGCGAGCCGTGCGTCCAGGTCTGCGCCGGATCCCGCGTCCGCACCGGAGTCCGATCCCGCACCGGCGGTCCCGCCCGTCACGCGTCCAGCTTCCGGAACAGGCCCTCCTGCACCACCGACACCAGCAGACGCCCCTCGGTGTCGTAGATGCGGCCGCGGGCCAGACCGCGGCCACCCGTCGCGATCGGCGACTCCTGGTCGTACAGGAACCACTCATCGGCACGGAAAGGGCGGTGGAACCACATGGCGTGGTCGAGCGAGGCCATGTCGAAGCCGCGCGGGCCCCACAGGGGCTCGACCGGCAGCCGGACCGCGTCCAGCAGCGTCATGTCGCTCGCGTACGTCAGCGCGCAGGTGTGCACCAGCGGATCGTCACCGAGAGGACCGACGGCCCGCATCCACACGGCGCTGCGCGGCTCGGCCGACCGGACCTCCTCGGGGGTCCAGCGCAGCGGGTCCGCGTAGCGGATGTCGAACGGCTGGCGCCGGGCCATCCGCTCCAACGCCTCGGGCAGCGCCCCGAGGTGGTTCCTGACCTCGTCGGCGACCGTCGGCAGCGACTCGGGATCCGGCACCTCGCGGGCCGGCGGCAACTGATGCTCGAAGGCCCCTTCCTCGGGCCGGTGAAAGGAGGCGGTGAGATTGAAGATCGTGCGACCCTGCTGCACGGCCGTGACCCGGCGCGTGGTGAACGAGCGGCCGTCGCGGACCCGTTCGACCTGGTACACGATCGGCACGCCCGGACAGCCCGGACGCAGGAAGTACGCGTGCAGCGAGTGCACGGGCCGGTCGCCCTCCGTGGTACGGCCCGCCGCCACCAGCGCCTGCCCCGCGACCTGCCCGCCGAAGACCCGCTGGAGGGACTCGTTCGGGCTGCGCCCACGGAAGATGTTGACCTCGATCTGCTCCAGGTCGAGCAGGTCGACGAGCCGTTCCGCAGGATTCGTCATGCGTGGACCCTTCTCGTACGGGCGCCGGGCCGGAGCCGGCGGGTGGACCGGATGGCGACGGCCGGGCGGGAGCGCCCGGCCGGTCGGACGGCTACAGCTGGCCCACGTCCGTGACACGGACGACGGCGCGGCCCTCCGCGTCGGACGCGGCGAGATCCACCTCGGCGCTGATGCCCCAGTCGTGGTCCCCGTTCGGGTCCGCGAAGGTCTGGCGCACCTTCCACAGACCGTGCTCCGGATCCTCCTCGATCATCAGCAGCTTCGGGCCGCGCGCGTCCGGGCCGGTGCCCAGGTCCTCGTACTCGTCCCAGTACGCGTCCATGGCCTCGCCCCACGCGTCCGCGTCCCAGCCCGCGTCGCCGTCCAGGGCGCCGAGCTCGTCGACATTGTCCAGCGCCGCCAGTTCGACACGGCGGAACATCGCGTTGCGGACGAGGACGCGGAAGGCGCGCGCGTTCGCCGTGACCGGCTTGACCTGGTCGGCCTTCTCCTGAGCCTCCTCGGCGGTCATCACCTCCGGGTTGGCCAGCTGCTCCCACTCGTCGAGCAGGCTGGAGTCGACCTGGCGCACCATCTCGCCCAGCCAGGCGATCAGGTCCTCCAGATCCTCCGACTTCAGATCGTCCGGCACCGTGTGGTCGAGCGTCTTGTACGCGCTCGCCAGGTAGCGCAGCACGATGCCCTCGGTCCGCGCGAGCTCGTAGAAGGAGACGAACTCGGTGAAGGACAGCGCCCGTTCGTACATGTCCCGGATCACGGACTTCGGCGACAGCGGGTGGTCCCCGACCCACGGGTGGCTCTGGCGGTACGTGTTGTACGCGTGGAAGAGCAGCTCCTCCATCGGCTTCGGGTACGTGACGTCCTGGAGGCGCTCCATGCGCTCCTCGTACTCGACTCCGTCCGCCTTCATCAGCGCGACGGCCTCACCACGCGCCTTGTTCTGCTGGGCGTGCAGGATCTGCCGCGGATCGTCCAGCGTGGACTCGACGACGGACACCATGTCCAGGGCGTAGGACGGCGACTCCTTGTCGAGCAGGTCGAACGCGGCGAGCGCGAACGTCGACAGCGGCTGGTTCAGCGCGAAGTCCTGCTGCAGATCGACGGTCAGCCGCACGATCCTGCCCGACGCGTCCGGCTCGTCGAGCTTCTCCACGATGCCGCCGTCCAGCAGCGAGCGGTAGATCGCGATGGCCCGCCGGATGTGCCGCAGCTGCGCCTTGCGCGGCTCGTGGTTGTCCTCCAGAAGCTTGCGCATCGCCTCGAACGCGTTGCCCGGGCGGGCGATGACCGACAGCAGCATCGTGTGCGTGACACGGAAGCGCGAGGTGAGCGGCTCCGGCTCGGACGCGATGAGCTTCTCGAAGGTGCTCTCCGTCCACCCGACGAAGCCCTCCGGCGCCTTCTTGCGGACCACCTTGCGGCGCTTCTTCGGATCGTCGCCCGCCTTCGCGAGCGCCTTCTCGTTCTCGATGACGTGCTCGGGCGCCTGCGCCACCACGAAACCGGCGGTGTCGAAACCGGCCCGGCCGGCCCGCCCCGCGATCTGGTGGAACTCACGGGCGCGCAGCGTGCGCACGCGATTGCCGTCGTACTTGGTGAGAGCGGTGAAGAGCACCGTGCGGATCGGCACGTTGACCCCCACGCCCAGGGTGTCGGTGCCGCAGATGACCTTCAGCAGACCCGCCTGCGCCAGCTTCTCCACCAGACGCCGGTACTTGGGCAGCATGCCCGCGTGGTGCACACCGATCCCGTGCCGCACGTAACGCGAGAGGTTCTGGCCGAACTTGGTGGTGAAGCGGAAGTTGCCGATCAGCTCGGCGATCTTGTCCTTCTCCTCGCGCGTGCACATGTTGATGCTCATCAGCGCCTGCGCCCGCTCCACGGCCTGCGCCTGCGTGAAGTGCACGATGTAGACCGGAGCCTGCCGGGTGTCGAGGAGCTCCGTGAGCGTCTCCGTCAGCGGCGTCAGCCGGTACTCGTAGGAGAGCGGCACCGGACGGGTCGCCGAGCGGACCACCGACGTGGGCCGGCCCGTGCGCCGCGTCAGGTCCTTCTCGAACATGGAGACGTCGCCGAGCGTCGCCGACATCAGGATGAACTGCGCCTGCGGCAGCTCGAGCAGCGGGATCTGCCAGGCCCAGCCGCGGTCGCCCTCCGCGTAGAAGTGGAACTCGTCCATGACGACCTGGCCGATGTCGGCCTGCGCCCCGTCACGCAGCGCGATGGACGCGAGGACCTCGGCGGTGCAGCAGATCACCGGCGCGTCCGCGTTCACGGACGCGTCGCCGGTCAGCATGCCGACGTTCTCCGTACCGAAGAGCTTGCACAGCTCGAAGAACTTCTCGGAGACGAGCGCCTTGATGGGCGCCGTGTAGAAGGTGACCTCGTCACGGGCGAGCGCGGCGAAGTGCGCACCGGCGGCGATCATGCTCTTGCCGGAACCGGTGGGCGTCGAGACGATCACGTTCGCCCCCGACACCGCCTCGATCAGAGCCTCCTCCTGGTGGGGATAGAGGGTGAGACCACGCTCCTCGGCCCACGACTCGAAGGCGTCGTAGAGGGCGTCCGGGTCGGCGGTCTGCGGGAGCTGATCGATAAGGGTCACGCCCCCATCTTGCCTGCCTTCCCACCCGATCAGGCAATCGGATGTCCGGCCGAAGATCACGAACGCTACGCTGAGGCGCCGACGGGGCACCGGTGCCCGCACGGGCCCGCAGGGGCGTCCACCAGGACGACAGGCCGTCGGGACAAGGGACTTGCCGGTGCCGCGCGAGCGGCCGGCGCGACAGGAACAGGGGCGGAACACCACCATGATGGGACCGGCACACTCGCTGTCAGGAGCGGCGGCCTGGCTGGGGGTGGGCGCGGCGACGGCCGCCGCCGGACACCCGATGCCGTGGCCCGTCCTCCTCGTCGGAGCGCTCATCTGCGCCGGCGCCGCCCTCGCCCCCGACCTGGACCACAAGGCGGCCACCATCTCGCGGGCCTTCGGACCGATCTCCCGAGGACTGTGCGAGATCGTCGACAAGCTGTCCTACGCCGTCTACAAGGGCACCCGCATGAAGGGCGACCCGCGCCGCTCCGGCGGGCACCGCACGCTCACCCACACCTGGGTCTGGGCGGTCCTGATCGGCGGCGGCACCTCGGTCGCCGCGATCACCGGTGGCCGCTGGACCGTCCTCGCGATCCTCTTCATCCACATGGTGCTGGCCATCGAGGGCCTGCTCTGGCGGGCCGCCCGCGGCTCCAGCAGCGACGTCCTGGTGTGGCTGCTCGCCGGGACCAGCGCCTGGATCCTCGCCGGGATACTCGACCAGCCGGGCAACGGCTCGGACTGGCTGTTCGCCGACCCCGGCCAGGAGTACCTCTGGCTGGGACTGCCGATCGTGCTCGGCGCCCTGACGCACTGCATCGGGGACGCGCTGACCGTCTCCGGCTGCCCGGTGCTGTGGCCCATCCCCATCGGCCGCAAGCGCTGGTACCCGATCGGCCCGCCGAAGGCCATGCGCTTCCGGGCCGGCAGCTGGGTCGAGCTGAAGGTGCTCATGCCCGCGTTCATGCTGCTCGGCGGCGTGGGCTGCGCGGCCGCGCTCAACGTGATCTGAGCCCGGCCGCGCCACCCCCTCCGGCACGCTCACCCGTGCCAGGACCGCCACAGCGCCGCGTACGCCCCGTCGGCCGCGACCAGCTCGTCGTGGCTGCCGAGCTCCCGGATACGGCCCTCCTCGACCACGGCGATCACGTCCGCGTCGTGCGCGGTGTGCAGCCGGTGGGCGATCGCCACGACCGTGCGCCCGTCCAGGACGCGGCCCAGCGAGCGCTCCAGATCGCGGGCCGCCCGCGGGTCCAGGAGCGAGGTCGCCTCGTCCAGGACCAGCGTGTGCGGATCGGCGAGCACCAGGCGTGCCAGCGCGATCTGCTGGGCCTGCGCCGGAGTGAGCGCCGTGCCGCCCGAGCCGACCTCTGTGTCGAGACCGCCGGCCAGGCCGCGGGCCCAGCCGTCCGCGTCGACCGCGCCGAGCGCCGCCCACAGCTCGGCGTCCTCGGCGCCCGTACGGGCCAGGCGGAGGTTGTCGCGCAGGGACCCCACGAAGACGTGGTGCTCCTGATTGACGAGCGCCACGTGCGAGCGGACTCGCTCGGCCTCCATCCGGGACAGTTCGGCGCCGCCCAGCGTGATCCGGCCCGTGCGCGGGGCGTAGATGCCCGCCAGCAGCCGGCCGAGCGTCGACTTGCCCGCACCGGACGGACCGACCAGGGCCAGCCGCGTGCCCGGTTCGACCTCCAGCGAGACCCGGCGCAGCACGTCGATGCCCTCGCGGTACCCGAAGTGCACCTCGTCCGCCCGCACGTGCCGGCCGTCCGGCCGCACCCCGGGATCGCCCGCGTCCGGCTCGATGTCCCGCACCCCGACCAGCCGCGCCAGCGAGACCTGGGCGACCTGCAGCTCGTCGTACCAGCGCAGGATCAGGCCCAGCGGTTCCACGAGCATCTGGGCGATCAGCGCGCCCGTGGTCAGCTGGCCCACGTCGATCCAGCCCTGGAGGACGAAGACACCGCCGATCAGCAGGACGGACAGCAGCACGAGCGTGTGCACGGTGTTGATCACGGGGAAGAGCACCGAGCGCAGGTACAGCGTGTAGCGCTCCCACGCCGTCCACTGCCGGATCCGCAGATCGGACTGCTCGACACGGCGCGCGCCCAGGCGGTGCGCCTCGACGGTGCGGCCCGCGTCCACGGTCTCCGCGAGGGCGGCGGCGACCGCCGCGTACCCGGCGGCCTCCGAGCGGTACGCCGACGGCGCCCGCTTGAAGTACCAGCGGCAGCCGATCACCAGGAGCGGCACCGCGACCAGGATCGCGGGCGCCAGCGGAGGCGCGGTCACGGTGAGACCGCCGATCAGCAGCACCACCCACACGACACCGATCGACAGCTGCGGCACGGCCTCCCGCATCGCGTTCGCCAGCCGGTCGATGTCCGTCGTGATCCGGGACAGCAGGTCACCCGTGCCGGCCCGCTCCAGGACCCCCGGCGGCAGTCCGACCGACCGCACGAGGAAGTCCTCGCGCAGGTCGGCCAGCATCCGCTCGCCGAGCATCGCCCCGCGCAGCCGCACCTGCCGGACGAACACCGCCTGGATCACCAGGGCGATCACGAACAGGCCGACGGTCCGCTCCAGGTGCAGCTCGCGCAGCGCGGCGCCCGAGCCGTCGGAGACGTCCTGGATCACGCCGCCCAGCAGATAGGGGCCGACCATGGACGCGACGACCGCGACCGCGTTCACCCCGATCAGGAGCAGGAACGCGCGCCGGTGGCGGCGGTACAGCTCGACCACGTAGGCGCGCACCGTCGACGGGGCGCCGATCGGCAGGGTGGTCGCCGTGGTGGGGGCCGCCGGGTCGTAGGCCGGGCGGGCTACGCCGATCATGCCGTCTCCTCGATGTCGATCTCGATGCCCGACCGGGGTTCACGCCCCGGCCCGGAGCCGGTCGCGGACCCGATCCCGGCGGCGGCCGCTTCCTCGTCGGTCTCCCGGGTGACGACCGCGCGGTACCGGGGCTCGGTGCGGACCAGTTCGCGGTGTTCGCCCACGGCCACGACCTCGCCCTCGTGGACGAACGCCACGCGGTCGGCGCGGTCCAGGAGCAGCGGCGACGAGGTCAGGACGACCGTCGTCCGGCCGCCGCGCACCGCGCGCAGGCTCTCGGCGACACGGGCCTCGGTGTGCGAGTCGACGGCGGACGTCGGCTCGTCGAGGACCAGCGCCTCCGGGTCGGCGACGAGCGAGCGCGCCAGTGCGAGGCGCTGCCGCTGGCCGCCGGACAGGGAGCGGCCCCGTTCCGTGATCCGGGCGTTCATGGGGTCGTCGTCCAGCGAGGCCTGCGCGAGGGCGTCCAGGACGTCGCCGCACTGCGCTGCGGCCAGCGCCGCCTCGGGGGTGACTGCGCCGGACGACGGCACGTCGAGCAGTTCCGCGAGCGTGCCGGACAGCAGCACCGGGTCCTTGTCCTGGACCAGGACCGCGGTGCGCGCCGCGTCCAGGGACAACTCGTCGAGCGGCACGCCGCCCAGCAGCACGGACGGCGGCGCGGAGGCCTTGGTCCCGGCTTCACGGGCCTCACCGTGCTTGCCGCTCTCCCTGTGCTTGCCGCCCTCACCGTGCTGGCCGTCCGCGTCGGTCCCGGCAGGTGTGTCCGCCTCGTCGACGGCGTCCGGCGGGTGGCCGCCGAGCCGGTCGGCCAGCCGGCCCGCCAGGTCGGGGTCGCCGCACACCACGGCGGTGAGCAGCCCGGCAGGGGCGAGCAGACCGGTCACGGGGTCGTACAGATCGCCCCCGGAGAGGTCGCCCCCGGAGAGGTCGGCCCCGGACAGGTGGCGGCCGGCCAGGCCGGTTCCGGTGGCGTCGCGGCCGGCGGCCGGACCGTCCCCGGACACGGACCGCTCGCGCGGCCCGCCCTCGGGCTCGGTCACCCGGCGCAGGGCCAGGACCTTCGCCGCCCGCTGGGCCGACGGCCGGGAGAAGGAGTACGCCATGGCGATCTCCTCGAAGTGCCGCAGCGGGTAGTTCAGGATCATCACCGCGCTGTACACGGTCACCAGTTCCCCGACGGTGATCCGGCCCTCGCGGGCCAGATGGACGCCGTACCAGACGACCACGATGAGCAGCAGACCCGGAAGGAGGACCTGGATCGCGGAGATCAGCGACCACATGCGCGCGCTGCGCACGGCGGCCCTGCGGACCTCCTGGGAGGCACGGCGGTAGCGGTCGAGGAAGAGCTCCTCGCCGCCGATGCCGCGCAGGACGCGCAGGCCGGCGACGGTGTCCGAGGCGAGTTCGGTGGCCTTGCCCGCCTGTTCCCGCTGGTGGTCCGCGCGCCGGGTGGCGCGGGGCAGCAGCGGCAGGACGGCGAGCGCGAGGACCGGCATGCCGATCGCGACGACACCGCCGAGCGCGGGTTGGTACACGGCGAGGCCGACGCAGACCAGGACGACGGTGAGGGCGGCGGCCGCGAAGCGGGACAGCGCCTCGACGAACCAGCCGATCTTCTCGACGTCGCCCGTGGACACCGCGACGACCTCGCCCGCGGCGACCCGCCGGGTGAGGGCGGCGCCGAGCGCGGCGGTGCGGCGGGCGAGCAGCTGCTGGACGCGGGCGGCGGCGGTGATCCAGTTCGTCACGGCCGTCCGGTGGAGCATGGTGTCGCCGACCGCGATGGCGACGCCGAGCACGGCGATCAGACCCGCGGCGGAGGCGAGCCGGGCGCCGGAGCCGTCCACGACGGCCTGGACGGCCAGCCCGACGCCGAACGGGAGCCCGGCGACGGAGGTGAAGTGGAGCATGCCCCAGGCGAGGGACTTGAGCTGGCCGCCCAGCTGGTTCCGGCCGAGCCAGAGCAGGAACCGGGGGCCTGACCGGGCGTCCGGTACGCCCGGATCGGGATACGGAAGGTCGGAGATCTGCATGATGTCCCAGGGCTCGAGGTCGGGCACCGAAAAATCGGGAGGCGGGTAGGGGCGGGTAGGGGCGGGTGGGGTGGGTGGGGTGGAGGGAGGGGAGGGGGAGAAAGAGAGAACGGGATTCGGCGGAACAAACCGTGAAAGGTTCGCGTCCCGGACCGACCGGAGGCAAACGGTTTTACGGTCGCGGGCAAAGATTCGGCCGGGATCCACGGTGCGCGTCGGGCCCGGCCCGGACGCATCTGACGTGTGGTGAGACCATGGACCGCATGCGAAGTGCGGGTGCGGGTGCGAAGAAGGCGATGCGAGCGGGCGTCGTGGCTGCGGCGTGCGGCCTCCTGGCGACCACGCTGGCGGCGTGCGGTGCCGGAGACCAGGACGGCGGCGGACGTTCCGGCACGGCGGCGGACGGCGCGGCCGACTCCTCGCGCGGTGACGCGGCCCGGACGACCGACCTCAAGCGCATCCCCGACGTGGGCGACCGCTACCAGAAGCGGATTCCGGCGAACGCGGAGCAGGTCGTCGCCGTCTACGGCGCGGGCAAGGACTCGGCGGACTCCACGATCGCGCTGTTCACCAAGACCGGCGACACCTGGAAGAAGGAGCGCAGCTGGTCGGGGCACAACGGCAAGAAGGGCTGGACGACCGACCACCACGAGGGCGACAAGCGCAGCCCCGTCGGGGTGTTCACGCTCAGCGACGCCGGTGGCGTGCTCTCCGACCCGGGCGCGAAGCTCCCGTACACGCAGTCCGGCGCCTTCCAGGCCCCGCACTACTGGGCGAAGTCGCACTGGCACGACTTCGACTACGTGGTCGCGATCGACTACAACCGGGTGAAGGGCACCTCGCCGAGCGACCCGACCCGGCCCGAGGGACAGACCAAGGGCGGCAGCATCTGGCTGCACATGGACCACGGCAGCGGCACCTCGGCCTGCGTGAGCCAGTCCAAGTCCGACATGGAGTACCTGCTCAGGACGCTCGATCCGGACCGGCACCCGGTGGTCGTCATGGGGGACAAGGCGGAACTGAAGGGCTGATCCGGGCAGGAGTGTGCCCGCCGCTCCGATTCCGCGCGCGACACCCCATTGCGCGGGGCAGCGGCGCCCCGTAGAACTCCGGCCATGAGAAGACGCGTCATGTCCATGCTCGCCGGAGTGATCCTCGGCGCGGGCGCACTCGTGGCCGGGGCACCGGCCCAGGCCGGAGCCGCCCAGCCCGCCGCTCCGACCCCGCCCACGGAGTTCGGCACCGACTGGCACGACCCCGTCACCGCGGCGCCGCCCGTCGAGCGCCCGCACACCCGGTCCTGCGAAGTCACCGTCGCCGAGGCCCAGTTCCGCGACTTCACCCCGTACCGGGGCACGTACACGCCGCCCGATGACTGTGGCGACCGCTGGAGCAAGGTGGTGCTGCGGCTCGAGGGCAAGGTCAAGGGCCGCCAGTTCGACCGGCTGGGTTATCTGCACATCGGCGGTGTCGAGGTGCTGCGGACCTCGACACCGGAGCCCTCGCCCGACGGCATCGCGTGGAACGTCGAGAAGGACGTCACCCGCTACAGCGACACCCTGCGCGACAGCGGCGACGTCGAGATGCTCATCGGCAACGTCGTGAACGACACCTACACGGGCGTCATCGACGTCAAGGCGACCCTGACCTTCTACCCCGAGGACACGAAGCCCCGGGCGCGCGCGGCCACCGACCCCGCCCGCACGCCCGACCGCGTCCTTCCCCTCGCCGCCGACGGAACCCTCACCACGCCCCGCAACAGCGAGCGTCTCGTCGCCGAGGTGTACGCGACCGGCTCCGGCGGTGGCTGCGAGGAGTACTGGTACATGACCGTGCCCGACAGCGCCCCGTACTCCTGCAAGGCCGCCGAAGGGCCCTACCGCGAGGTGCAGATCAGCGTCGACGGACAGCTCGCGGGGATCGCCGCCCCGTTCCCGACCGTGTGGACCGGCGGCTGGTCCAACCCGTTCCTCTGGTACGTGATCCCGGGCCCGCGCGCCTTCGACATCAAGCCGATCGAGTACGACCTCACCCCCTTCGCCGGGCTGCTCAACGACGGCCGCCCGCACCAGGTGGAGGTGTCCGTCGTCGGCGTCCCGAAGGGCCAGACCGGCTGGAGCACCCCGGTCAACGTGCTCGTCTGGCAGGACGCCGGCCGTGACCACGTCACCGGCGCCCTCACCGAGCACAAGGCGGGCGCGCTCACCAACTCGCCGGTCTACACGCCCGGTTCGCCCGACTCCGAGTACCGCCTCGACATGCAGGGCGGCCACGCCCTCACCGTCAGCGGCTACCTGAACACCTCGCACGGACGCGTCACCACCACCGTCAGCCGCACCCTCGCCGCGACCTCCGCCCACCGCTGGACCGACGGCGAGAACACCGACGCGCTCACCGCGACCTGGACCGACCGCGAGACCGTGCGCACCGGCGACCGCACCGCCCGCGCCCATCGCACGTACACCATGGACGGCACCACGACCCTGGGCGCCGACGAGCGGCTGCGCACCGTCATCACCCTGGGGGACCGGAGCCGCACGAACACCGGCGCCGGGTGGGTCGTCTCCGACGACACGTACACCGGCGACGCCTCGTACGCCGCGAACGCGCCGCGCGAGGAGCGGCACGCGGTCGGCGTCACCGGCGAGCGCTACCGCGTCAGCGGACCCGGAAGCGACTGCTACGACCGTGAACTGCGCACCGAGCAGGGGACACTGACGGTCGACCGGCACCGCTGCTGAACCGATCCGAGGGGGGGGGGCCCCCCCCCCCCCCCCCCCCCCCCCCCCCGCGCGGATCGGGCCCGGCGCCCGCCGCCGGGGGCACCCCCCCCCCCCCCCCGCCCCCCCCCCCCGCGCGCGCGCGCCCGGCCCCCCCGCCGGGCGCGCGCGGCGCCCCCCCCCGCGCCCCCCCACCTCCACACCCTCAGGGCTCTCAGGCCTCGCCCGGCTTCTCCGAGTCCACGCCGCCCCGCTCCTCGCGCCAGCCGCCGCGCGTGAAGTCGGGGATCGCCTGCGGCGCGCCCTTCGCCTTGATCGACAGATGGCTCAGCGGAACCGGCGAGGTCCACGTCGCGGCGTCGTACACGTCGAAGTCGGGTACGAGTCCCAGGCGCATCGTCTGCATCAGGCGGAACACCATGATGTAGTCCATGCCGCCGTGCCCGCCCGGCGGGTTGGCGTGCTCCTTCCACAGCCAGTGGTCCCAGTCGGCGTACTGCCCGAAGTCGCCCCAGGCGTCGTTGGACTGGTCCGGCTCGAGGTAGATCCGGGCCGGGTAGTCCTCGAACACACCCTTGGTGCCGCCGAGTTGATTGATGCGCGAGTAGGGGTGCGGGGTGCTCACGTCGTGCTCGAGGCGGATCACGCGGCCCTTCGCCGTCTGGACCAGGCTGATCGTGCGGTCCGACTCGATGTACGTCTCCTTCCAGCTCGGATCGCTCTTCGGCATGTGCGCCTCGCGGTACTCGGCGAGGCCGAGCGCCGGGGTGCCGAAGCTGGAGATGTGGGTGACGCGGTCACCGCGGTTGATGTCCATGTAGTTCGCGACCGGCCCGAAGCCGTGGTTCGGGTACAGATCGCCGCGCAGCCGAGTGTGCCACAGCCGGCGCCACGGGCCCTCGTAGTAGTCCGGGTCGAACATGAGGCCGCGCAGGTCGTGGTTGTACGCGCCCGCGCCGTGCAGGAGCCGGCCGAACTTGCCCGCGTGCGCCATCCGCAGCACTCGCATCTCGTTGCGCCCGTAGCAGCAGTTCTCCAGCTGCATGCAGTGTCTGCGCGTGCGCTCCGAGAGGTCGACCAGTTCCCACAACTGGTCGAGCTGGAGGGCGATCGGACACTCGACGCCGACGTGCTTGCCGTTCAGCATCGCCGTCTTCGCCATCTCGAAGTGCCAGTCCCACGGCGTCGCCGCGTACACGAAGTCGACGTCCCCGCGCTTGCACAGGTTCTCGAAGTCGTGATCGCCCTTGGTGTACGTCGCGGGCGCGGGCTGACCCGCCGCCGTGACCTTCGCGGCGGCCTTCTCCGTCTTCTCCTTGACCGGGTCGCACAGGGCGACGACCTGGACGCCCGGTATCGCGAGGAACAGGTCGATCATGCTGCCGCCGCGGTTGCCGAGGCCGATGATGCCGACCCGGACCGTGCTGCGCCGCTCGAACGGCACCCCGATCATCGTCTCGCCCTGCCGCGCGGGGGCCGCGGCGGTGCTCGCGGCGGCCGCCTCCTCGGTCCCCGCGGACTCCGCGGCCTGCGCTGTGCCGCCCGAGCCCAGGGCGAAGAGGCCGAGCCCGGCGCCGGCGACACCCGCGGTGCGCAGCACCTCGCGGCGGGACCGGCCGTCGGGCTCGGGGGCGTCCAGGGGGGTGCTCTCGTTGTCGTGCATCGGACCTCCAACAGGGGTGGGTGCGGTGCCGGGGCAAACGCAAGCCACCCTGCTGGGGGTGAGAGCAGGGGCGCAAGAGGGGGAATTGGACGAGGAGTTGGACTTCCTTTACCGAGCCTTTGGACTCGTGTGACCCCGGCGGGAGGATGCCCGGGTCACCGGCCGGCCGCGCCGGGGCGCGTCGCCCGCTCCAGCTCGATGAGGACCGAGTAGTAGGAGCGGCCCGTCGCGTGGTCCATGCCGACCTCACACATCCGGTTCGCCGAGAGGTGCGCGTCGTAGGGGCGGGAGAGGACCTCCGCGGCCTCCTTCGCGGTCGCGGACTCGGTCAGCTCCCGGTGCAGCATGCCCCGGTCGCCCGCGAACGCGCAGCACCCCGCGTCGTCCGGGACCACCACCTCGTCCGCGCAGGCCTCGGCCAGCGCCCGCAGACTGCCGACGTCACCGAGGTGCTCCATCGAGCAGGTCGGATGGAGCACCGCCGAGCCCACCGTCCGCTCGACCGTCAGCCGCGGCAGCAGTTCGTCGGCCGCCCACACGAGCGAGTCCACGATGGTCAGCTCCGCGTGCAACTCCCTGTTGTCGTCGGTGAGATACGGCACGACCTCGTGCGCGATGCCGAGCGTGCAGGACGACGCGTCCACGACCAGCGGCAGACGGCCGCCCGCGGTCCAGCCCCAGGCCGCGTCCACGATCCGGTTCGCCATCAGCGCGTTGCCCTCGTCGTAGCCCTTCGAGTGCCAGATCGTGGCGCAGCAGGTGCCCGCCACGTCGTCCGGGATCCACACCGGGCGGCCCGCGCGCGCGGACACGGCGACGACGGCCTGGGGGAGCGAGACGTCGCCGGGCGAACCGAAGATCCGGTTCACACACGCCGGGTAGTAGACGGCCGACGCGCCCACGCGCGCGGTGCGCGGCAGGGCGCGCGCGGCGGCGGCCGGGATCTCCGGCAGCCACTCCGGCACCAGGTCGGGGCGGACCGCCTTGCGCGCGGCCGTGGTCACGGAGGTCAGCAGCCGGTCGCCGAGCCGGTCGCCGATCTTGTCCGCCGCGGCCACGGCGAGCCGCGCGGAGGCCTCCACCGCCTTGAAGTTCTTCGCGGCCAGCGCGGCGACCCGCTCCTCGCGCGGCGAGTGCCGCGCGTGCCGGAACTCCTTCATGAAGGCGCCCGTGTCGATGCCGACCGGACACGCCAGCTTGCATGTGGAGTCACCGGCACAGGTGTCGACCGCGTCGTAGCCGTACGCGTCGATCAGCGCGTCCTCGACGGGGGAACCGGCGGGCTGGCGCATCATCTCGCGGCGCAGCACGATCCGCTGACGGGGTGTCGTGGTCAGGTCCTCGCTCGGGCACGTCGGCTCGCAGAAGCCGCACTCGATGCAAGGATCCGCGATCGGCTCGACCTTCGGGATCGTCTTCAGGCCGCGCAGATGCGCCTCGGGGTCGCGGTCGAGCACGATGCGCGGGGCGAGGACCCCGTCCGGGTCGATGACCTGCTTGGTGCGCCACATCAACTCGGTGGCCCTGGGCCCCCATTCGAGCTCCAGGAACGGCGCGATGTTCCGTCCCGTCGCGTGCTCCGCCTTGAGCGAGCCGTCGAACCGCTCGACCGTCAGCCGGCAGAAGTCGTCCATGAACGCCGCGTAGCGCGCGACGTCGGCCGGCTTGCCCGCGTCGAACGCCAGCAGGAAGTGCAGATTGCCGTGCGCGGCGTGACCGGCGACGGCGGCGTCGAACCCGTGCCGCGTCTGGAGGCCGAGCAGCGCCTCGCAGGCCTCGGCGAGCCGGGCCGGCGGCACCGCGAAGTCCTCGGTGATCAGCGTCGTGCCCGAGGGACGCGAACCGCCGACGGCCGTCACGAACGCCTTACGGGCCTTCCAGTACCCGGCGATCGTCTTCGGGTCGCGCGTGAACGTGTTCGTCACCGACTCGACCGGCGCCACCAGGTCGAGCCCCTCCAGCGCCCGCGCCGCCGCCTCCTCGTACGCGGCCTGCCCGGCCTCGTCCGGCGCGCGGAACTCCACCAGGAGCGCCGTCGTGTCCTTCGGCAGCCGCGCCCAGTCCTGCGGGACGCCCTGCACGCTGACCGACGCCCGCAGCGTGTTCCCGTCCATCAGCTCCACGGCCAGGGCGCCCGCCTCGTTGAAGACCGGCACGGCCGCCGCGGCGGCGGGCAGGGAGGGGAAGAACAGCAGGGCGGTCGACACCCGGCGGTCCAACGGCAGCGTGTCGAAGACGACTTCGGAGATGAACCCGAACGTGCCCTCGGAGCCCACCATCAGGCCGCGTAGGATCTCGACGGGCGTCGACCCGTCCAGGAACGCGTCGAGCCGGTACCCGTTCGTGTTCTTGATCTCGTACTTGGCGCGGATCCTGCGGGTGAGCTCGGCGTCCTCCTCGATCTCCCGCTTGATCGCCAGCAGGCCCTCGCACAGGGCGGGCTCGGCGTGCGCGAGTTCCTCGTCGGCCGCCGGGTCGGCCGTGTCCACGACCGTGCCCGTCGGCAGTACGAAGGTGAGGGAGGCGAGCGTCCGGTACGAGTTCCGCGTCGTGCCTGCTGTCATGCCCGACGCGTTGTTCGCCACCACGCCGCCGATCGTGCAGGCGATCGCGCTGGCGGGGTCGGGGCCGAGCACCCGGCCGTGCCGGGCCAGCGCGGCGTTGGCCCGTACGACCGTCGTGCCCGGGCCGATCCGGGCCCGCGAGCCGTCGCCGAGCACCTGGACGCCCGACCAGAATTTCCGGACGTCGACGAGGATGTCCTCGCCCTGCGCCTGCCCGTTCAGCGACGTGCCCGCCGCGCGGAAGACCACCTCGCGGCCCTTGCCGTGCGCGTACGAGAGGACCGCCGACACGTCGTCGATGTCCTCGGCGACCACCACGACCTGCGGCACGAAGCGGTACGGGCTCGCGTCCGATGCGTAGCGCACGAGGTCGGAGACCTTGGTGAGGACCTTGTCGGCGCCGAGCAGCCGGGTCAGCTCCGAACGCAGCGGCTCCGGGGTGCCGCCCGCCCGCCGGTCCGGCACCCGGTCGGGCGCGGGGCCCGACGCGCGGGAGCGTGGACGCAGGGCTTCCGGCTTCGGCTCCAGCAGCGGCATGGCCTCTCCCAGGTCGGCGGTCGGGGGCGGGCCGCCGCGCGGCCGGCCCGGTCCTCAGCAGTCCCGCTCGCGCGGGCTCTCGAACAGTGCGTTCAGCAACGTCGTCAGCTGGGCGCGCTGCTCCGCGTCCAGTGGGGCCAGGATCTCCTCTGCCGCCGCGCGGCGCGCGCTGCGCAGGTCCCGCAGGGCGGCCCGGCCCTGCTCGGTGAGCTCGATCCGGATGACCCGGCGGTTGGTGGGGTCGGGGACGCGGCGCACCAGGCCGCCGGCCTCCAGCCCGTCCACGGTGCTGGTCACCGCGCGCGGGACCACTTCGAGGCGCTCGGCCAGATCGGCCATCCGGGGCGGGGCCTCGTAATGCACCAATGTGCGCAGCAGCCGGGACTGCGCGGGGGTGATCCCTACCGGCTCCAGCTGGCGCTTCTGTATGCGGTGCAGGCGACGGCTCAGGCGCAGCAGCTGCTCGGCGAGGAAGCCGTCGGCGTCCGGGGTGCTCATGCGGGGAACATTATCAGGACCTCGTGCATTGTGAGTATAGGTAACAATGAGCTATGCTCCTCGAGGTCCGGGTCCGAAGGCTCGGACACCTCTCTCCCTAGGAGGCCCATGCGTCGCGACGACATCGACTGGACGCCGCCCCCCGATGCGAAGACATCGGGCCGCCCGCGCCAGATCCGCCGCATCCTGTCCCTCTTCCGTCCCTACCGAGGCCGGCTGGCCGTCGTCGGACTGCTGGTCGGCGCCGCGTCCCTGGTCACGGTCGCCACCCCCTTCCTGCTCAAGGAGATCCTCGACGTCGCCATCCCGCAGGGCCGCACCGGGCTGCTCAGCCTGCTCGCCCTCGGCATGATCGCCAGTGCCGTCGTCACCAGCGTCTTCGGCGTCCTCCAGACCCTCATCTCCACGACGGTCGGCCAGCGCGTCATGCACGACCTGCGCACCGCCGTGTACGGGCGGCTGCAGAGCATGTCGCTCGCCTTCTTCACCAAGACCCGCACGGGCGAGGTCCAGTCCCGCATCGCCAACGACATCGGCGGCATGCAGGCGACCGTGACCTCCACCGCGACGTCCCTCGTGTCGAACCTGACGAGCGTGATCGCCACCGTCGTGGCCATGATCGCCCTCGACTGGCGGCTCACCGTCGTCTCCCTGCTCCTGCTGCCGGTCTTCGTGTGGATCAGCCGCCGTGTCGGCCGCGAGCGCAAGAAGATCGCCACCGAGCGCCAGAAGCAGATGGCCGAGATGGCCGCCACCGTCACCGAGTCGCTCTCTGTCAGCGGCATCCTGCTCGGCCGCACCATGGGCCGCGCCGACTCGCTGACCACGTCCTTCGCCGACGAGTCGGATCGCCTGGTGGACCTCGAGGTCCGCTCCAGCATGGCCGGCCGCTGGCGCATGGCCGTCATCACCATCGTCATGGCCGCCATGCCCGCGGTCATCTACTGGGCGGCGGGCATCGCCTTCCAGCTCGGCGGGCCGGGCGTCTCCATCGGCACGCTCGTCGCCTTCGTCTCGCTCCAGCAGGGCCTGTTCCGGCCCACCGTGAGCCTGCTGCAGACCGGCGTGCAGATCCAGACCTCGCTCGCCCTGTTCCAGCGCATCTTCGAGTACCTCGACCTGCCCGTCGACATCACCGAGCGCGAGGACGCGGTCCACCTCGACACCGTCAAGGGCGAGGTCCGCTTCGAGGACGTCGAGTTCCGCTACGACACCGAGGACGACCGGCACGGAGCGATCCTCGACGGCATCGACCTCACCGTCCCCGCGGGCGGCAGCCTCGCCGTCGTGGGCCCCACCGGCTCCGGGAAGTCGACCCTCAGCTACCTGGTGCCGCGCCTGTACGACGTCACCGGCGGCCGGGTCACCCTCGACGGGGTCGACGTGCGCGACCTCGACTTCGACACGCTGGCCCGCGCGATCGGCGTCGTCTCCCAGGAGACCTACCTGTTCCACGCCTCGGTCGCGGAGAACCTGCGCTTCGCCAAGCCGGACGCCACCGACGAGGAGCTGCACGCCGCGGCCCGCGCCGCACAGATCCACGACCACATCGCCTCGCTGCCCGACGGGTACGACACGGTGGTCGGCGAGCGCGGCCACCGGTTCTCCGGCGGTGAGAAGCAGCGCCTGGCCATCGCCCGCACCATCCTGCGCGACCCGCCCGTCCTCATCCTGGACGAGGCGACCAGCGCCCTCGACACCCGCACCGAGCACGCGGTGCAGGAGGCGATCGACGCCCTGTCGGCCGACCGCACGACGCTCACCATCGCGCACCGCCTGTCCACCGTCCGGGGCGCCGACCAGATCGTGGTCCTGGACTCCGGGCGCATAGCGGAGCGCGGTACCCATGAAGAGCTCCTGGAGCGCGACGGGCGCTACGCGGCCCTGGTGAGACGGGACGCGGAGCTCGACACGGCGACGGAGTCCGTCCCCGAGGAGCAGGCCGCCGTCGCCTGAGCCTGCGGACACGCGCGGGTGTCCCGGCGCTGACCCAGTCGGGGCCGTTGCGGGCATCCGACATGAAGATATGCCAGGAATGCCCCGATCTGCGGGTTACCGTTCCGGCATGCTGAACGAGATTCCGCGACGGAGGACCGTCCGACTCACGCGCAGGGGCCGCATCGCGCTGCTGGCGTCCGGGGCCGTCGTGGCGGCCACCGCCGTCGCGGTGCCGCTGGCGCTGTCCGGCGACGACCAGGGGCGGCCCGAGGCCCTGATGATTCCGGAGGGCTGGCGTTCCGGGCAGATCTACGACGCTGTGGACAAGGCCCTCGGCGTACCGGTCGGGACGACGAAGAAGGCCGTGCCGCAGGCGGGCCTCAAGCTGCCGGGGGACGCCCGGGGCAACCCGGAGGGCTACCTCTTCCCGGCGACGTATCCCCTCAACGACAAGTCGACACCGCAGTCCGTGCTGGCGTACATGGTCGACACGGCCAACCAGAAGTTCAAGGCGAAGCAGCCCACCGCCGGCGCGGACCCGAACGCGATGAACCTGTACCAGACCATCACCGTCGCCAGCATCATCGAGGCCGAGGCGGACAACCCGGCGGACATGGCGAAGGTCGCCCGCGTCATCTACAACCGGCTCGACCGCGGCATGCCCCTGCAGATGGACTCCACCCTCAACTACGGGCTCGGCCGCTCCACCCTGAAGACCAGCGAGCAGGACATGAAGTCCGACAGCCCGTACAACACGTACGCGCGCACGGGCCTGCCGCCGTCGCCGATCGGCAACCCGGGGGAGCAGGCCATGAAGGCGGCGATGAACCCGGCGCAGGGTGACTGGGTCTACTTCGTCACCGTGAAGCCGGGCGACACGCGCTTCACGGCGAACTACGAAGAGCAGCAGAAGAACGTCGCGGAGTTCAACAAGAACCAGGCGGGAGCGCAGAAGGGGGAGCCGAAGCAGCCCCCGCAGCAGTCGGCGCAGCCCCCGCAGCCGCAGCAATCGCAGCAGCCCCAGCAACAGTCGGCGCAGCCCCAGCAACCCCAGCAGTCCCAACAGCCGCAGCAGCCCCAGCAGCAGGGCTGATCAGGCCGGCCGGGACCAGGCTGTCCCGGCCGCCGCGGCCGTCCGGGCCGCCCCACGCCTCAGCTGGCGGCTACGGCCACCGCATGTCTCAGCCCACCGCCACGAGACCCCGCGTCCTTGCCGACCGCCACGGCGCCCCGCGTCCTTGCCGACCGCCGTGGCGCCCCGCGGCAGGCCCCCGCCCCTCAGCCCACCGTCACGGCATCCCTCGCCAGCAATCGCTGGATGTCCCGCACGGCGGCCCGCCCCGCGCGGTTCGCGCCGATCGTGCTGGCCGACGGGCCGTACCCCACCAGGTGCACCCGGGGGTCGAGGGCCGCGCGGGTGCCCTCCATGCGGATCCCGCCGCCCGGTTCGCGCAGCCGCAGCGGCGCGAGATGGTCGATGGCCGCCCGGAACCCGGTGGCCCACAGGATGACGTCGGCCTCGATCTCGCGCCCGTCGTCCCAGGCCACGCCGGTCTCGGTGATGCGGTCGAACATGGGCAGCCGGTCCAGGACGCCGTCGGCGCGGGCCTCGCGGATCGCGTCGTTCACCGGAAGCCCGGTCACGGAGACCACGCTCAGCGGGGCGAGCCCCTGGCGGACGCGCTCCTCGACCAGGGCCACCGCCGCGCGGCCCCGGTTCTCGTCGAAGGGGCCCTCGCGGTAGACGGGCGGCCGGCGCGTCACCCAGGTCGTCGACGCCGCGTACGGGGCGATCTCCATCAGGTGCTGGGTGCCCGAGGCGCCGCCCCCGACCACCACGACCCGCTGTCCGGCGAACTCCTCGGGCCCCGGGTACTGAGCGGTGTGCAACTGGCGCCCGCGGAAGGTCTCCTGGCCCGGGTAGCGCGGCCAGAACGGCCGGTCCCAGGTGCCCGTGGCGTTGATGAGCGCGCGCGTCGACCACGTACCCGCGGAGGTCTCGACGAGCAGCCGTCCGCCGTCGCCCTCCCGTACCTGGTGCACGTCGACCGGGCGCCGCACCCGCAGGTCGAAGGCCTGCTCGTACCGGTCGAAGTACGCGGCGATCACCTCCGACGACGGCCGGTCCGGATCGGCTCCGGTCAGCTCCATGCCGGGCAGCGCGTGCATCCCGTGCACCTTGCCGTACGTGAGCGAGGGCCAGCGGAACTGCCACGCGCCGCCCGGTCGCGGCGCGTGGTCCAGGACGAGGAAGTCCCGCTCCGGTTCCAGGCCCACCCGGCGCAGGTGGTGCGCGGCGGACAGCCCGGCCTGGCCGGCGCCGACGACCACCACGTCGACCGGCCGCGGGTCCGTCGCCGCGGCGCCTTCTCGTACCCCGATTTCGTTCACGTTTCTACTAACTCCATCGGAGTACGAGATCTTCCCGGCGTCTCAGCGGCCGCGCGCGACCAGGAGCGGAGCCGCGCCCCGAGCCCCCGTACCCGCGTCCGCCCCCGCGGTCAGCCCGCGCGCCGCCAGCTCCGGAATCACTCCCTCGCCGAACCAGTAGGCCTCCTCCAGATGCGGATACCCGGACAGCACGAAGTGCTCGACGCCGAGCGCGTGGTACTCCTCGATCCGGTCCGCGACCTCCGCGTGGCTGCCGACCAGCGCGGTCCCCGCGCCGCCACGCACCAGCCCCACCCCCGCCCACAGGTTCGGCGCGATCTCCAGCCCCTCGCGCCGCCCGCCGTGCAGGGCGAGCATCCGCTGCTGCCCGACGGACTCGCTGCGCCCGAGCGCGGCCTGCGCGGCGGCGACGGTGTCCGCGTCGAGATCGTCCAGCAGCCGGTCCGCGCTCGCCCACGCCTCCCGCGCCGAGTCCCGCGAGATCGTGTGCAGCCGGATCCCGAACCGGACCGTCCGCCCCTCCCGCTCCGCCAGCGAGCGGATCCAGTCGATCTTCTCCTTCACCTGCTCCGGCGGCTCGCCCCAGGTCAGATAGACATCCGTGTGCCGCGCCGCCACCGGCCCGGCCGCCGGTGACGACCCCCCGAAGAAGATCTCCGGCAGCGGGTCGGGCGGCAGAGCCGTGAACCCGCCGTCGATCCGATAGTGCTCCCCGGCGAAGTCGAAGGGCTCCCCGCTCCACACACCCCGCACCACCGACAGGAACTCGTCGGTGCGCGCGTAGCGCCGGTCGTGGTCGAGATGGTCACCGAAGCGGCGCTGCTCGGCCGAGTCCCCGCCCGTGACGACGTTCAGCAACAGACGCCCCTGTGTGAGCCGTTGGTACGTCGACGCCATCTGTGCCGCGAGCGTCGGTGAGATCACGCCGGGCCGGAACGCCACCAGGAACTTCAGCCGCTGCGTGTGCTGTGCGAGCGCGACCGTCGTCAGCCAGGCGTCCTCGCACCACGTGCCGGTCGGCGTGAGCACCGCCTCGAAACCGAGATGCTCGGCCGCCTTGGCGATCTGGATCAGATAGCCGAGGTCCGGCGTGCGCACCCCGGCGATCGCTCCGCCCGGAGTGCGCGGCAGCGCCCCGCCGCTGAAGGCGTGCCGGTCCACGAGACTGCGGCCGTCGCCGCCGGTCGGCAGGAACCAGTGCAGATGAACGGTCATGGCTCAGGACTCCTTGCCGTAGGTGCGCGGGGCGGTGGTGGAGGGCGGAAGGTCGCCGTTGAAGCGCCGGTCGACGAAATCGCCGAAGTCGACCTTGCGCGGGATGAGCTTCAGCTGCGTGAACGTGTCGGCGATCTTCTGCTCCGAGTCGACCGCGCCCTGGTCGACGGCGACGGTCACCCGGGTGCCGTTCGTCCGCTTCACCGCGTCGAGCGCCACCTCGTACGGCAGCCCGGTGTCCTTTGCCCACACCTTCGCCCACGCCTCCGGATGCTTGAACACCCACTCCTGGGCCCGCCGCAGCCGGTCGAGATAGTCCTTGATCGCCCCTGTTTTCTTCTTGTCGGCCAGCGCGGAGGGGGAGGCGACCTGGAAGCCGAGCCCGTTGGAGAGCCCGTTCCCGTCGCTGAGCACCCGCCCCTGCTTCGCCCGCAGCACCTGCGAGGTGTACGGGTCCCAGACCGCCCACGCGTCGACCTTCCCGGCGGTGAACGCGGCCAGGGCGTCGGCCGGCTGAAGGTACTTGACCTTGACGTCCTTGAGGTCGAGGCCTGCCTTGCGCAGGGTCGCGACCAGGTTGTAGTGCGCCGAGGAGCCCTGCGCCACGGCGACGGACCGGCCCTTGAGCTGGGCCGGGTCCTTGAGCGCGGAGTCGTTCGGTACGAGCACGGTGTCGCCGGACGCGGTGCCGTGACTGGCCGCCACGACCCTGATCTTCGAACCGGCGCCGGCGGCGAAGACCGGCGGGGTGTTGCCGACGCCGCCGATGTCGACGGCCTTGGCGTTCATGGCCTCCAGGAGGGGTGGGCCCGAGGTGAACGTGGACCAGCGGATCTTGTAGTCCAGGTCGTCCAGTTCACCGGCGGCCCGCAGCACGGCCTCCGAACCCCCCTTCTGGTCACCGACATTGAGTGTGAGAGCCCCCTTCCCGTCCGTGCCGCCGCCGGAGCCGACGGTCGACGTACTGGCGGACGAGGCGCCGGAGCAGGCGGAGAGGACGAGCGCGAGGGGAGCGAGCAGGGCCGGGAGCAGCAGGGGGCGTCTCATGACGGATTCCGTTTCGAGGTGACGGTGACGGTGAGGGTGATAGGGAGGGGGAGGGGCGGGCGCGTCAGACGGCGGAGGCCTGGTCCCCGCCGCTGACGGAGCCCGCGGGCACGGGGGCGTCGTGGTCGTCGACGCCGAGCCGGCGCAGCAGTTCGCCGCGCAGTTCGGCGAAGCGCGGATCCGTGACGTCACGCGGCCGCGCCAGATCGACCTGGGTCTCGTGCGCGATGACGCCGCCGTCCATGACGAGGACGCGGTCGGCGAGGAGCACGGCCTCCTCCACGTCGTGCGTGACGAGCAGGACGGCGCAGCCCCGCCGCTGCCACAGCTCACCGACCAGCCGCTGCGCCTTGATCCGGGTCAGGGCGTCGAGCGCGCCGAACGGTTCGTCGAGCAGCAGCAGATCGGGTTCGCGGACCAGGGCACGCGCCAGCGAGGCACGCTGGGCCTCGCCGCCCGACAGTGTCTTGGGCCAGGCGTCGACCCGGTGCCCGAGCCCGACCTCCTCCAACGCCCGTTCGGCGTCGGAGCGTTCAGGGGCGCCGGGCAGCCCGAGGAGCACGTTGCGCCACACCCGTTTCCACGGCATGAGCCGGGGTGCCTGGAACGCGACGGCCTTGCGGCGCGGGACGAGGACCGTGCCCTCGATGTCCCGGTCGAGCCCCGCGAGGATGCGCAGCAGCGTCGACTTGCCGCAGCCGCTGCGGCCCAGCAGGGCGACGAACTCGCCGGGCCGGACGTCGAGCCGCAGGTCGTCGATCACCGCCCGCCCGTCGAAGGACCGTGTGAGTCCCGCGACCCGCACCGCGACGGCGGGGGAGTCGGCACGGTCGGATTCGGATCCGGTCAACGGCCGGTGAACGTCGGTCGCCATTGCAGCAGCAGCCTTTCGAGGGTACGGACGACGAAGTCGGCGAGCAGGCCGAGGAACGCGTAGACGACGAGGCACACGACGATGACGTCGGTGCGCAGGAAGTCCCGCGCCTGCACCATCAGGAAGCCGATGCCGGAGTCCGCGTTGACCTGCTCCGCGAAGACCAGCGCG
This sequence comes from Streptomyces sp. NPDC059524, assembly GCF_042749255.1. NCBI lineage: Bacteria > Bacillati > Actinomycetota > Actinomycetes > Kitasatosporales > Streptomycetaceae > Streptomyces > Streptomyces sp. NPDC059524. The sequence goes on from NZ_JBHYTK010000081.1 coordinate 30,691, forward strand.
AGCCAGGAGACACCGAGCGAGAAGCGCAGCCCCGTCATGGCGCCGGGCAGCGCGCCCGGCAGCACGACATGCCGTACGAGTCCCCAGCGGCTGAGCCCCAACGACTCGCCCGCCTCGATGAGTTGGGCGTCGACGCCGCGGATGCCGGCGTACACGTTCAGGTACAGCGGGAACGAGACACCGAGGGTGATGATCGCGACCTTCGGGGCCTCGCCGATCCCGAACCAGATGATGAAGAGGGGGATCAGCCCGACGAACGGCACCGTCCGCAGCATCTGGACGCTGGCGTCGACGAGATCCTCGCCGACGCGGAACAGGCCGGACGTCAGGGCCAGTCCGACGCCGACGACGAGCCCGAAGAGCAGCCCGAGCGCCACGCGCTGGAGCGACACCCCCATGGCGTTCGGAAGCGAACCGTCGGCGATCAGATCACCTCCGACCCGCGCGATGGTCCCGGGCGAGGCCAGTACCTCCGGCGTCAACACGCCAGTGGCGCTGAGGAGTTGCCACAGTGCGAGAAGGAGGAACGGGCCCGAGCTGCGGCGCAGCCACCGGGGCACGCGGGTGCGCCGGGTGGAGGAGGCGACGAGGGGCACGAGTTCGGGCCCGGGCCTGCCCGGGGCGGCATTCTGAACACCCGTAGCATCCGACTTGACGGATATGTCGCTCGTGGCAGGCGTGGGTGGGGCATGGCTGATGCTCATGGCACTCCATGGCGGGAGGAAGGGCGTCACGGCGGGGCGGCGAACGCGCGCGTCGACGACGCGCCGGCGGACACCGCGAGGCCACGACGGATCAGGTCAAAGGTGAAGTGGTCCCGAGCCGGACCCGCGCGAAAGACCCTAGGACCGACCGACCGACCGACCGACCGGCCGACCGACCGATCGACCGGCAGGCGGTCGGCAGAGGCGGACGGGGGTCGGGCGAAGATCAGCGCGAGGGGAGCCGGGGAAGCGAGAAAGGCGTCAGCGGCCGCGTCGACACGCGGCGGAAGCCACCCGCAGCAGGTCGATGTGACCGCGCGTGGTGAGAAGGGCTGAACGCAACATGCCGCAGAACGTAGCCAGTTCGTCGGCTGACGGTCAACGGTGTCTCAGACCGTGGACCCGCGTGATCGCTCCGTGAGCGCCCCGTGGCCGCGCCACCGCGCCCGGCCGCCCCGAATCGGCCACAATGACCCCATGCCCGAAGCCTTCACGACGTACGTCCTGCACGTCACCACCGGATCCACGGAACGGGTCGTCGATCTCACCCGCGACTGCGAGTCGTTCCTCCGGGTCGCCGCCGACGGCCGCGACGGCCTGCTCAACCTCTTCGTGCCGCACGCCACGGCGGGCATCGCCGTGATCGAGACCGGCGCCGGCAGCGACGACGACCTCCTGGCCGCCCTGCACACCCTGCTCCCGGCCGACAACCGCTGGCAGCACCGCCACGGCACCCCCGGCCACGGCCGCGACCACGTCCTCCCGGCCCTCGTCCCGCCCCACGCGACGCTCCCGGTGATCGGAGGCCGGCTGGAACTCGGGACGTGGCAGTCGGTGTGCCTGGTCGATACCAACAAGGACAACCCCGACCGCCAGGTCCGGTTGAGCTTCCTGGGCTAGGGATCTGCCTCCGGCCCTCGTGGACGTCACCGTCGCCCCCGTGCCGGGTGAGGCGGCTCCGAACGAGTGGACTCCTCGCCGCGGGGAGGGGCATCCGGGCCGGCGTCGCGGGCCGAGGTGGTGATGTCGTGCCGTCCGCCCCGCGTCCGGAAGAGGCACCCCCGCATGAGACGTCCCACCGCCCTGCGCCCGCTCTGCGCAGCACTGCTCGTCGCGTCCCTGTGGGCGCCCGCGGCAGCCTCGACCGCCGCGGCCGGTGAGCGGCCGATCGCCGCCCACCCCGGCCGGGGCGAATGCCCGCACGGTCTGGGGGACAAGCTCACCTCCCGCCTCGACGCGGCGATGGACGACGTCGGGAGAAAGGCGGACATCCCCGGGGCCGTCGTCGGCCTGTGGATGCCGGGCAAGGGCTGCTACGTCCGGTCCATGGGCGTCGCCGACACCAGGACGGGCGAGCCGATGGCCGCCGACTCCTTGGTCCGGATCGGCAGCGAGACGAAGACGTTCACCGTCACCGCGCTGCTGGAACTCGTGGACGAGGGCCGGGTCCGGCTGGACGACCCGATCTCCACCTACGTCAGGGGCGTGCCCGACGGCCGGCGCATCACGCTGCGCCATCTCGCGGAGATGCGCAGCGGTCTGTTCCCCTACACCGAGGACGCCGGCTTCGTTCACGACCTGCTGAGCGACCCGCAGCGCACCTTTACCCCGCGCCAGTCGCTCGCGTACGGCTTCAAGCACCGCAACACCTTCGCGCCGGGCGCGAGGTTCCAGTACTCCAACTCCAACCTCGTCCTGCTGGGCCTGGTGATCGAGAAGGTGAGCGGCCGCTCGCTCGCCGACTTCGTCCACCACCGCGTCCTGCGCCCGGCGCACCTGCGCCACACGCTGTTCCCGCGGGGCGTCGAGTTCCCCCGGCCGCACCCGCGCGGTTACACGGACCAGACGCTGAGCGGCGAGGTCGCGGACGCGACGGACTGGAACCCCAGCTGGGCCTGGGCGGCGGGGGCGATGATCTCGAACCTGCACGACCTGAGGCACTGGGCCAAGTCCGTCGCCACCGGCCAACTGCTCAGCCCCGAGACGCAGAAGCAGAGGCTCAGGACGCTGCCCACGGGCTTCCCCGGCACCACCTACGGTCTCGGCATCCTCAAGACGAACGGCTGGATCGGGCACAACGGCTCCATCCCCGGCTACGAGACCGTGACGGTCTACCTGCCCTCGAAGAAGGCCACCCTGGTCATCATGATGAACACCGACATCACGAGCCAGGGCCAGGAGCCGTCCACCCTGCTCGCCCGCGCGATCACGGCGGTGGCCACCCCGGAGAACGTGTACGACGGTTCGGCCACCGCCCCCTAGAGGTCACCGCCCCCAGAGGTCACCGCCCCCCAGAGGCCTTCGCCCCCCTGGACGCCCTCGTCCCCGGATGCCGCCGGCCCTAGACGCCGAAGCCACCGGACACGGATATCTGCTGACCGGTGATGTACCCGGCCTGCTCGGAAGCGAGGAAGACCGCGGTGTGGCCGATGTCGTCCGCGCTGCCCCAGCGGCGCATCGGCACCAGCTCCCGCGCGCGTGCCTCCCATTCGGCGTCGACCACACCCCGCTCCTTCAGGTCCCGGAACATGCCGGCGTCGATCACGCCGACCAGTACCGAGTTGGCGCGCACCCCGTGCCGGCCTTCCTCCTTCGCGATCCCGCGCACCAGCGCCTCGTTGGCGGCCTTCGGCAACACGGAGAGGCCGTCGTCGGCCGGGAACCACGAGTCCCCGGCCGAGCCGAGGTGCACCAGGGAACCGCCGTGCTCACGCAGGTGCGGCAGCAGGGCGTGCACGGCCGTGAACATCCCGAGCGCTTCCACTTCGACGGAATGCCGGTAGCGCTCAGGGCTCGTGTCCGCGAGTGGGATCTGATCGACGACGGGACCCGCGCCCCAGACCAGGGTGTGCACTCGGCCGTGCTCCCCACACGCCTCGGCCACGACACGGCGCACCGCCGTCTCGTCGCGCGCGTCCACCTGGTGCGCGCCGGCCTTCACACCCAGTTCTCGCAGTTCGGCCACGGCCTCCTCGGCCGCCGCGCGCCGGGAGTGATAGCAGAGGGCGACCGAGCTGCCGGCCCGGGCGAACGCGGCCGCCACACCGCGGCCCAGGCCGCCGCTGCCGCCGAAGATCAGGGCGGCGCCTCGGGGGAGGGTCAGGGTTGTCATGGTGTCGTTCCCTTCGTCGTCCGGCACGCCGCGGGCCCCGGGACGCGTGGACGTCGGGGTGCCGGGTCCCGCCAGGCGGCGAAGCTACGGGAAATCCTGCCGAGTACGGCAGGTCTCTCCCGCTGACCGGGAGTCCGGCAGCGCCGGAGGATGCGACC